>JAYEKF010000001.1:0-3305 GCA_034660895.1 Thermoproteota archaeon
TGCAGATGCCAGGAGGTGGATCAGTTGTTCCTCCAGCTGTCGTGGTAATAGTCAGTTCATAAGTAACTAATGCAAACACTGCTTTCAACGTGTGATTATCATCCATCAGTACGGTTGTCGGATTGTCTGTACCAGCATAGGACCCGTCGAGCCCCCAATAAGCAAATTCGTAGTTTGCGTCTGGAATTGCAGTGACTTCCACATTTGTTCCCTCATCATAGGTATAAATTCCAGAATCTGGACTGGTGGTGCCGCCGGAAGTTGCTGTTATCGTCAGTGTGTAAGTTGGGAGTACAACCGTCACTTCAGCTTCATTTGACAATGCTGCTGCGGATGCATCATCGGTTACTTTCAAAGACACTAAGTAGTAGCCTGTTGAAGTCGGTGTGAAAGTCCAAGATGGAGAGTTAGCTCCAGAAACTTCTGTTTCGTTAACATACCACTGATAACTATATGGGAGAGTGCCGCCTGAAACAGAAGAAGTAAAGTCTACTGATTGTCCCAACGTAATAACGCTTGAAGTTGGCTGAATTGAAACTAATAAAGCTGGGTTAACCGTGACTTCAGCAACATTTGATTTTGCCTCTTCGCCAAGGTTGTCTGTTACGTTAAGGTGAACTAAGTAGTAGCCTGTTGAAGTTGGCGTGAAAGTCCAGCTACTTGAATTTGCGCCTTCCACAGCGGCTCCGTCAAGATACCACTGGTAACTGTAGGGAGAGATGCCGCCTGAAACAGAAGAAGTAAACGTCACATACTGCCCTAAGTCCATAACTTTGGATGTTGGACTTATCGAAACAGAAAGCGGTAAAGGTATAGCTTGATAAATAACTGTTGAATCCTTCGAGTTTGGAGACCAAGTTACTCCACACCATGTGTAGGGTTTCCAAGAAAATACGTGGCCGTAAGCGTCAAAATGCATTCGTGCATCTGCAGCATCAGAAAATGTTACGGAAACCGTTAAAATTTTACAGTCTCCAGGTTTAACTATTCCAACATTCACATAAGTATCATTAAACCATGTTGGATATACACAGTCAGGCCAGTATCTCGTGCCGTATGGCTTAGGTTTTCCAGATTGAAAAGCAGTTTTAGGTATACTTGTGCCGTTTATCGTTAAGGTCAACAAATTGGTATATGCGACGTCGTTAAGAGCCACTATTAAATGTGTGTCATAAGACCTGAGGACACAACTTGTAACTTCTACTTTAAGTGTGAAACTCCAAGAATTACCGGTTTGATTTAAAAGCCAGCCCTTGTTAAGCCAAGGATCAGGGTTTTCACCTACTTTAGCACCTTCAGGGAGAGAAACTCGTAGGATTGCTGGCTCAACTACTTCAACAATTTCAGAACAGACATCTGTTAAGCCATCGTTATCCGTGACCGTTAACGTCACTGTATAGTTGCCGTAGTTTAGGTAGGAGTGAGTTATTATCGAATCTGACACGGTGGTTATGTTGCCGTCGCCGAAATTCCAAGAATAACTTGTAATGTATCCGTCTGGGTCATAGCTTGCTGAAGCATTGAAAGTTACTGTGTCATTTGCAACTGGATAAGTTGGTGAGTGAGTTAACAATGCAGTTGGCGGTGTGTCTTCGTAAATTACTTCTAAGTATGGGTCTTTCGCCGTACCGTCGTATTCTTTGCTTGCAAAGTACCGTGCAAGATTGGGGTTGTTCTGAGTTGGGTCGTCCAGGAGAAGTTTTACAACTATGCTTAGTGTTTTGTCCCCAGAGTATTGCGTTTGACCGTAAGGCGTGATGTTCCAACAATAGTATTGTCCAGTTCCATTCACAAGAATGCTGGTGATTAGCGAGCCAACGGCAGGTGCATTATGCCATGTTATGCTTGCTTCGTCCCAGTTGTCGCTTGTCTCGTGCACGTAAATTTCAACACTGCTATGATGATCTTTATAGGTGCAGTATAAGTAAAGCTTAACGGAAGTTATTGATTTACCGTCAGGAATAGAATTTAAGTCGAATTTTAGATAGCTCCGCCTGGTTCTCGCGTCGGATTTAACGCGTAGGCTCGTATCGGACCCGTGATTGCCATCTGGAAATTCAGCTTCAACCCAAGAATCCTCACTTGAACATAAATGGGAAGTACCGGAGGATTTAACAGGAAATACGAGGAAAGGAGAAAACGTAAGAAAAACAATTAAGAAAATCACTACTAACCGCTTATATCTTGAATGCACTGCTCCTCTCCCTTCAACACTGGAGGTTGTGCTTTCAACAAATTTAAAACTTACGGAACTATCTTCTATTCGAGTTAGAAAGCTGAGATGACTAACACGCAAGTTTTGCCTTCACGTCGGTTCCTAGCACACAAAAAAATGTAGCGTTTTTAAACATAAAAAGAAACCGCCGCCGCTAGGAAGGATTTTTGAGGCTTTTTCTTTTTTCTGCGAAGAAAGATGAGTAGTAGGATGGTTAAATCAAGACTAATAGTGCTAAGATGAGCCATGCGCGCGCTGTGCCGTAGTTTCGGCGGTTTTTCGCTTCTTTATTAGCATCCCAAAAACTATTGCGGCAATTGCTGCTACGACAAGTGCAGTTATTATAATGTAGTTGGTGTAGTCTCTGTCCACATTTAAGGTGACTACATTGCTGTGCGATTCATTGTAAACCTCGGTCTTATGGAAATCGGCTCTTATCTGGATAACGCCCATATTCTTTGGAGTGTAGGTGAACGTAGCAACGCCGCTGGAATTTGTCATGGCTGAATCCACTTTTGTCCAGTTATCTTCTTCACGGACTGAGAGATCGACAATTTCATTGTTTAGAAAGGTGCCATTCTCATCTTTGAGAATAGCTACGATGCACACTTTTTTTCCAACCGTTGCTGACGACGGAGCGATAGTATACAATGCGGTGGGACGTAGATTAACAAACAGAGTTCTGTTGACGCTGCTTTTCATGTACTTTATGCTTCCATTATAGACAGCATGGATCGAATATTCACCTGTAATTGAGAAGACATAAGTGACTGTTGCGACGCCCGTGTCGTTTGTAGGAAACGATCCGATTGAAATCGATGTTTTGTTCTTCGAGAAAGTGAAATCAATTTTTTCGTTTGGTGCAGGATTTCCGTTTTGATCTTTTAGCAGAGCCGTGATGAAAACTGGTTCACCTAAAATTACTGATGATGAAGACACATTTATTGTTAGCGTAGTCTCCATTTTTGTCACAGTCACGATTTTCCACACGGTACCTGTGTCGTTTCTATCGTCTGTCACAGTCAAGCTAACATTGTACATACCATACTTGCCAAATTGGTGTGTAGGATTCTTGATAGAGCTGTTCCCA
>JAYEKF010000002.1:0-3261 GCA_034660895.1 Thermoproteota archaeon
ATCCGATAGAGAACACAGAGTTTTGTATGCATTGTACACGGTTGAGGGTGACTAGTGATGGAAAACTAAAGCCATGCCTAATGAGAAACAACAACTTAACGGATGTATTAACGCCGATGAGGAGCGGAGTAAGCGATGAAAAACTAATCGAACTCTTCAGAGAAACATGCAAAAAAAGAGAACCATACTACAAAGAATGGAAATAACCAAAAATACTGACAAAAACCCAACAAATCTCCTAGTGCGCGTCAACAGTTTTATTCTTCCTTTTAGGTTCTTAGAGAGGCAGAACAAGAGGTTCATTAAGAAATGGAGATTATCACTTACCCAGAGTTAGAATCAAAAAATGAGCTTTTCGCTTTAATGGAGCAAGCTTTGTGGTGGCCTCTCAACCCCACAGAATTCGAAAAAGTCATTAAAGTTGACCCAAGACTGCAAGATAGTCCCATAGGCTTCGCCGCCACTGAAAACCACCGCTTAATCGGCTTCGTCGGCGTCATGAATCTCGCAACGAGAACACTAGACGGCTCGAAGGAAAAGGCGGGAGGAATCTGGGGAGTGGCCACACACCCAGCATACACCAGAAAAGGAATCGCTACGGTTCTTATGCAAAAAGCCCATCAACAATTCCAAGAAAAAAGGTTCAGGTTCAGCTTCCTCAACACTGGAAGAACAAATATCGCCTACCGTTTCTACCAAAAACTCGGCTACCGAGAAATCCTCGTTTATCCAAGCGCCTACAAACTAGTCAAAAAACCAAAAAAGCCAGCCGGAAAAGCCGAAAAGAAAACCAAACCAGACTGGAACAGAATCCTAGAAATTCATCAGCAGGCTACAAAAAACCGAACCGGCTTAGTCATCCGAAACCTACAATACATGAAAACTTTCGGAATAAGCAAAACAATCCAGCCGCAAAAAACTATACAAACCGAAAAGGGGTATGTACTTCTAAAAGAAGATGAAGGAAACTTACGTGTCAAAGAAATCAACGTGCTCACACGAGAGGAAACAAGTGAACTTCTCAAAAGAATCGAAGAGAAAGCAACCAAAACCATTATTGACCGAGCGGTTCTAAACAGCCAAACCTTAAATGTCTACCAGTCACGTGGCTACGTGGTTCTAAAAGAAAGCTATGAAGTACTGATGACTAAACCACTAACCAAAACCGCAACTTTCCAAGAAGTCTACGGCGACAAATTCTACCTAAGCAGCGCAGACTCCTTCTGAAACAAGGAATAAAAAAATAAACATTCACTACTTATCACTCTATACTATGAAACTGGAAGACCTAATGCGAAACCGCCGCAGCACCCGCCAATACAAACCCACACCCATCCCCCTCGAAAAACTCCAAAAAATTTTAGAAGCTGCGCACTACGCCCCCTCCGGAGCCAATCAACAACCATGGCTTTACATTCTCATCACCGACCCAACACTAAAACAGAAAATTCGAAAAGAAGCTGAACAAATCGAAAAACCTATTACCAAAAACTTCCAAACGCATCTAAACTCAAAACTTGGCTTAAAAAACACCACATTACCTACCAAAAACCCTTCCTCACTCAAGCCCCCGCTTTAATCATCGCCGCCGGCGACAAAAAAGCTACTTACTGGCTTGAATCCACTTGGATAAGCATAACCTACATCCTATTAGCCGCCGAAAACCAGAAGCTTGTCACCCTCATCTACACTCCACCACGCACAGAATTCCTGAACAAACTCCTCCACATTCCACCTAACTATAAACCCGTCGCCATCATACCCATAGGCCGCCCAGCTGAAACAAAAAAAACGCAAAAAAAGAAAACCACTAAATCAAATTATTTATCACAACCAATACCGCCAAACCTTTGACGCAACAAAATTTTATTAAAAACAAAACTACCTTCATCACTCTAGGAAGGAATATGGAAAACATTAACCAAACTCAACCGTTATCCGCTAACAAAAAATGGCTCTACGCATTCACAATCACCCTAATTGTCCTCATCTCCAACACCACCCTCTTCGCCTACACGTACTTTAACCTTAAAACACAACTTCAAAGCCTACAATCCGAGCTTTCAGAACAAAAAGCACAGCTGGAAAACATCAACCAACGATTCCAAATTCTCGACTATATCAACCAAACTGGCTTCCTGCCTTGGCCGGAAATCTACGACCACATTAAACGGTCAGTTGTTCTCATCCAAACCCAAATCGGTCTAGGCTCCGGTTTTGTCTACGACCCTGAAGGTCACATAGTCACCAACTATCACGTCGTGGAAGGCGCCACCAGCATACAAGTCACTTTCCTCGACGGAAACATCACCAACGCCGTAAAAATCGGCGAAGACCCCTACAGCGACCTAGCCATCATCCAAGTCAACCGCCCCGCCGAAACCCTACAGCCTGTAGTGCTTGGAAACTCGTCAGCTCTAACAGTAGGTGAACCTGTTGTCGCCATTGGAAACCCCTTCGGCCTAAGTGACTCTATAACCGCTGGCATAGTCAGCGCGTTGGGGAGACAACTCGACGCACCAGGCGGATACGCAATTGTCGACGTTATACAAGTAGACGCCGCCATCAACCCCGGAAACTCCGGAGGACCCCTAGTAAACCTGAACGGCGAAGTCGTCGGAGTCAACACAGCTATTATCTCCGGTTCAGGAACAAGCAGCGGCGTGGGATTCGCCGTCCCCTCTGACACCGTCAGGAGAGAAGCCCAATCCTTAATTGAAAACGGCGCCTACAAACATCCATGGATTGGTATTCAAGGGCGCAATGTGAACCTTCAAGATGCTCAACGTTTAGGACTGGAGAAACCAAAAGGTGTCCTCATACTCAGCATTCTTCCAAACAGCCCAGCCAATGAATCAAACTTGAAAGTGGACGACGTAATCATTGGAATCGACGAGAAAGATGTTAGAGAGTTCAACGACTTAATCGTTTACTTGGAAAGAAACAAACAACCTTGGGACACAGTAAAATTCATCGTTATTAGAAATGGCGCAGAGAAAACAGTGGATTTAACGCTTGGCGAACGTCCGCCGCCGTAAATATTTCTAACCACAAAACTCAACAAAAAATTTCAAACGTGATAGCTCGTTTTGTTAGACTACATATCGGTAAGCAACGGTTCGCCCCGCCGTTGCGCTCTTTCTAGTAATTTTAATCACGTCCCCCCGCTTTGCACCGATCAACCTCATCACCGGGTCGGACACTTTGATATGAGGCATTTGATAAGGCTTTATACGATACTTCTTAAGCAACTTTTTCTTC
>JAYEKF010000003.1:0-3239 GCA_034660895.1 Thermoproteota archaeon
GAACCAAACCTTCTTCTCGGCTAGAATAGAAGCGTGCAACCTCTCTTTCTCAAGTCTTCGTAAAGTTTCTTCTACACTGGAAAGGCTGGATTGAACTAAAACAGCCTGTCCATCTTCTCCCAAATAATTTGTTACCTGTGAAATGAAGCGGTTAATGGTCTGTCTCCCCGCGGATCCACCTGCCCATGCCTTTCCCAACCAAGTTTCATGTTCTTCCGGTTCTGACGGCAAATAAGGGGCGTTAAAGATGATAAGGCTAAATTTTTCTCCATCTTTCATGGGTGTAAACAGGTTGCCAAGCCGTATGTTCATTTTTTCAGCTACCCTATTCAATTTTGCATTTTTTTGTGCGCAACGAACTGCATGAGGGTTTATGTCCACCGCCACCACTTTTCTCGCCTTTTTCGCTGCTAAAATGCCTAATATTCCGCATCCAGTGCCTACATCCAGCACTACGTCATCTTCCTTTACATGAAGGTTTTCGGCTGCGAGAAATGTGTCTTCAGCAGGCTCGTAAACATCTTCGCAGACGAGAAAAACTTGGCCGCCGAAGAACACATTTTTGTTAAGCGAGCGCATTCGACAACATCCCAAAGTCTTCTGGCGCCAGTTTCCGCACCCTTTTATCGTGAAAAATCAAGGAATCCGCCAGTTGTTTAGCCTTCTTTTTCGGTACACCCCGGCTGTAAAGAAACGGTAAGATGGCGTTTCTCAGTTTCCTGTTACGTTGGGTGAACAAAACCCGTACAAGCTCTCGGAAAGTTTTCTCGTCTTGCACAGGAAACGGCGGTTTTTCCCTCGGTTTTAAATGTACAATCCTAGAATCCACATCCGGCGACGGAAAAAACATTTCTTGAGGCACACGGTCTAGGAGTTCCACCTCAGCCCGATAATAAGTGTTCACCGTCAGCCTGGAATAGTCACTGCTGCCCACCGGAGTGTTCAACCTTTCTGCAAACTCCCGCTGAAAAGTCAAAACGGCGCAGTCGAATTTTCTTTCTAGAAGCCAGAAAAGGAGAGGCGAAGAAATGGAGTAGGGAGGGGTTGAAACAACCTTGTTAAACAGCGGAACCGGAACCTTCAGCACGTCTCCGTGAATCAACTCCACGTTCGATAGGCTATGCAGTTGGTCCTCCAAAACTTTAATTAGTTGCGGGTCGATTTCAACGGCAATCACCCGTTTGCATTGTTGAGAAAGAAGTTCCGTTAGAAAACCTAAGCCGGCGCCCACTTCTAATACTATGTCTTCCTTGTTTACGGACGCATATGAAACCATGCGCTGCAACGTCGCGGTGTCTATCATGAAGTTTTGTCCTAAACGCTTCTTTGGAAAAATCCGGTGTTCCCGGAGAAGAGTTTTTGCTTTTTTGAGGAGGCTCACGGTTTTCTCACTAAGGTGGCCTAGTGAACAGTCGATATTTGCTTTCGCCTGATAACTCCTCCAAAACTCTTTTTCTCAGAAGTTTAGCAGGCTCAGGTATGTTGGTGCGCTGCTGCAAATCCTCAAAGCTTTCAAACGGACGTTTTTCTCGTTCGTTTATGATCACCCACATGTATTTTTTTCCGATGCCCGGGATTAACTCCAAAGAGTGCATACGAGGAGTTACAGCTCTCGCCACGTTAAAGAAGCCCACAAAGTCTTTTTCGCGGTTCAAGATTATTTTTTCCACCACTCCGGGAAACTCCATTTTTGCGGTGGAAGTTAACTCCTCGTAACCTATTCGGCCCATAATGTACGTAATTTTTTTGCGGCCTTTTTTGCCCACGTAAACTCGGTCGAAAGGAGAAAGTTTAATGTCTTCTTTAGCAATGGCTTCTAACAACGTGAAAAAATTTTCTCCCACCATTTGAACTAGGGTTCCAGTTCGATAACTTTGTCTAGCTCCGGGTCGTCCGCGGGGGAGAAAGTCCAAAACGTATGCGTACTCTTCATAACGTTTGGATGTCTGCGAATTTTCTGAAAGCAGCGTCCGCCCTTTCTGCTCTCTTGCTTGTCTCTGCTTATGAAAATCATTCCGCAATTGTTCTCCCCGCCTTGTAGTCTATAAGCTAAGAATCACTTGAACAAGCGTATGTTTTGTTCTCAGAGAGGGAGGCAAAGTGGCGTCCTTCTTACTTGTCTTTGTTTTTTATGGAGGTCTGTGTATATTAGTTTTCTTAATTTCAAATTAGGATTAAAAATCAAACACTTTAAAAAGAAGAAACGTTGAAGGAAAGTTTTCTTATATTCTTAACATGAACTGCTGTCGACGGAGAAGACGCTGATGGTGAAGTCGAATTCACCCGGTTCCGCGTCAACATTTATCTCTTTTTTTTCGATGTTTGTTCAAGAAGTCTAACATTGCTTCAAGCGTGGAGGTTTTCACAATTTTGCGCCCACGCGCCAAGAAAACTCGTAGTTCCTCTATGCTCTTCGGCATACAATTCACAACTTGAACTGCATCCTCCATTTCCACGCCAAACTTTTCCATCAGCCCTTTCACCAAAATCTCCGTTACGTTGCTCTCTACTTTAGAAAATTTAGACGCGTAATCTAATGTTCTCCGCTGAAACTGATTAAGCTCTTTTTCACCTATTGATTCCAACAACTTTTTCACTTCTGGAACTGTAAGCGGTTTTGTCCTCAACGTTTCTTTGGACATCGTTCCTCTCTTCTTTTACATGTGGGGTTTAAGATGTTCAGGTCTTACAATAATTGTTTTGATTTTATTGCCTTGTGCAACATCTACTACGTAGGCTCTGCCTCTTTTTTCCTTTACAACACCGATTTTTCCGTGGTATCTTCGATGCGGCATACCTTTATGGACGGCGGGTTCAATTTTTATTACCACTTTCTCTCCAGCTACGTATTCGTGTAGGAGTCTACTTAGCCCTATCTTACCCTTTTCACGGGTTTTCTTTCTTAAGAGTTGGCGGGTTTTTGCACGGTAGCCTTTTGACTTTTTCATTTTTGTTTCCCAATAAGTACGTTTAAAACATCTAGCTCTAAGGGTGTGGTTTCGGCGTGTATGATTCCGGCAACATTAGGTTCGGTTCGACCTTCGTCACCTGTTATCAGCTCTTTTACGTATAATCCCCCTTGACAGCGTACTCTTATTTCCACTTTGTTGGGTGTCAACCTCTTTACTTTTGTCTCATATATGTACTTTTCCCGAACGCGGTTAGCTCTTCTATGTAACACACGTTGCGGAGTTTGTTGACGAACCATGATTTTCGTCAGTGCTTTCTCTAAAACTGAT
>JAYEKF010000004.1:0-15689 GCA_034660895.1 Thermoproteota archaeon
AGACATTAATTTTGGATATTACATAAAGAGTTACCGAGGGGGGCAGGCAAATTTGGATGGAACATTCCAAGTTGGAGTGCAGGAGGCATACGAAATCGTAAATGGCGAGCTAGGCGCACCCGTCCGAAACGCTTCATTTAGCGGAAACGTGCTTGAAGCATTATATAATGTGGACGCTGTGGGAAAAGATTTTGAACTATGGGTTGGAGTATGCGGAAAAGGACAAAGGGCATTTATAGGTGCAGGAGGTCCACATACAAGGGTGCAGGAGGTACTAATAGGTGGCGGAGCTTAAACCTGAAGAACTTATCCACTTTGGTGAGAAAGCTGTCAACATTGCAATGAGAAAAGGTGCAGATGAAGCTGAGGCGTTTCTCAGCCAAACCTTAAACACCTCAGTAAATATTGAACGCGGTCAAATTGCCAAAAACATGAGAAAAAAAGATCAAGGTTTAGGGATAAGAGCTGTTTACAGAAAAGCAGTTGGCTTCTCCTACACCAACATACTCAATGACAAATCCGTTGAGGAAACAGCCATCAAAGCATTTCAGTCAGCTCAAGCAAGCAAAGCTGACAAAAATTGGCCTGGATTTCCCACCCCTAAAAAGTTTGTTGCAACAAAAAACACGTACGACAAGAAATTGGTCACCATCTCCTCCAACGAGCTAGTGAATATGGCATCAAACATGCTGGACGAAGCAGCAAGCTACGACAAACGTGTGTTTGTGACACTCGGAACAGTTGAAAACCGCTTATCATCCAGAGTCGTCGTCAACTCCCATGGAGTGGAAGCCTTCGATGAGGGCACATCTATTGAATGTACACTTGGAGCAGTAGCTCGAGAAGCAAATGAAGTTACTCCTATATGCATGGAATTCAATGCGGAGCGAGTTTACAAAATCAACCCAAAATGGGTTGGAAGGGAAGCAGCGAAGCAAGCAGTTTCCGCACTTAAAGCCAGAAAAGTTGATTCCGGAGCCTTTCCTGTAATATTTAGCCAAATAGCACTCTCTCAGCTTCTCTACTTCACATTCATAAATTCAGTTAAGGCTGATCGAGTTCAAAGGCAACAATCAGCGCTTAAAGGAAAAATCGGGCAGAAAGTGGCTTCCGATTTCATCACAATTTACGATGACGGACTGATGGTGAACGGATTACAAACATGGAAGTTCGATGGTGAGGGAATCCCGTGTCGGAAAACCCCAATCCTCGAAAAAGGTGTTCTACGCCACTATCTCTATGACTGTTATACAGCTAAGAAGGATGGGGTTGAAAGCACAGGAAACGCGTTAAGAAGAGGGCTAGCACCCTATTTATCAACTCCAATCATAGAGGCCACTAACTTTACAATAAACTCGGGAAACAAGTCGGCTGAAGACCTTATTGGAGAGGTCAACAACGGCGTGATAGTGTATGGTCTTCAAGGCGCGCATAGCAGCAACCCAGCTACTGGAGAGTTTTCTGTAGTAGCTACTCCAGCTTGGAAAATTGAAAATGGTGAAATAGCTTACGCCATCAAGGGAGCGATGCTAGCAGGCGTCATCTTTGACGTTCTAAACAACGTTTCAGCGCTTGGCAACAACGTAAGAAAAATCGAGCGAATTGTCACACCTTGGATTCGTGTGGAAAATGTCAAGGTTGTAGGAAAATAACAAACGATTTTTGTGCTACAAAAACATCTCAAGCTATCGCACCGAGGGATGGACGTAGGAGGCCCAAATAATGGCTCTAGCAACAATCAAAAAAACAATTCTACACATAGAAACCATGCGAAAAATTGTGCAGTTCTGCTGTTTTCTGTTGTTTAACGCAGTTTTTTTTGATTTGGGTCCTTGGCCTGTTCTCCTCCCAGTTTTGCAAAGTTTGGGAACGCCTCAAACCGCGGTTGGAGACGCTTTCGCAGCGTTGCAGTTTATGATTTACAAACTTGTTTTCCCATGGCTTCCCATCGCCGCCTTTTTAGTAATCGCTGCGCTGACCGGGAGAACCTTATGCGGTTGGGTTTGCCCCTTCGGTTTCATACAGGACTTGCTAGGATATGTAAAGAGAAAGCATACTGAAGTTTCTCCGAGAACACATCGAACTATGATTTATGCTAAGCACATGGTTCTAGGGATCACGTTGTTTATCGGCGTAACCCTCGCTGCATCCTTAGCCGCTGGGACTGGGGAAAGCTACAAAAAGGCTTTCGGCGTGTTTGGTGAAGCACCGTTTAACGCCTTAAGTCCAGCGGACACGCTTTTCGCCATCCTTCCAGAAATGGTGCTGGGTCTTCGTTACATGATGTTGGAGAAAACAGCTTGGGAAATCATAGTGAGCGTTGCCTCTCTATCAGCGTTGTTTTGGGTTCGCTTTGCCATTCTCGTCGGCGTCGTAGCCTTAGCGGTGTACGTGCCTAGAGGTTGGTGCCGATATTTGTGTCCCCACGGAGCTATCCTAGCGTTGCTTAACCGATTCAGCCTTCTCGGTTTGAAAAGGGACTTAGTGAAATGCACAAGAGCTGAATGCCGCGAATGCGTTAAAGCGTGCCCCATGAAAGTTCCCATTTTAGAGCTGCCTTGGGAAAAATTTTCCGATCCAGAATGTATTTACTGTTTAAAATGTGTAGATGTCTGTCCGACTGGGGCTATTAAGCCGAAGTTTCCGTGAAAACAGCTGCCTTTTCCTCGGCTGACGCATTTTTTTAGAAAACCCTTGAAAGGGGCTTTTTCTTTTCAAGAATAGATTGAATGTCTCTCAAAAAACTTTTATATTTTGGTTCAATTCAATTGGCTCGGTTTGATTTGTTGTTGGTGATGTTATATGGCAACAATAAAAGAAGTTCCAGCCAAAACGCGTCGTTTTGAACGCATCGGCGCACACACTCACGTCAAAGGCTTAGGTTTGGATGAAAACATGAAGGCGGTTGAAGTAAAAGATGGAATGGTTGGCCAAAAGAAAGCTAGGGAAGCAGCAGGTCTGGTGGTTAAGATGATTCGGGAAGGAAAACTGAGTGGGAAAACAGTGATTTTTGCTGGTCCACCTGGAACAGGCAAAACCGCTATCGCTGTTGCAATTTCCAGAGAGTTAGGTTCGAATGTGCCGTTTATTCAAATGAGTGGAAGCGAGGTTTACAGCAGCGAACGGAAAAAAACGGAGGTTCTTATTGAAGCTATAAGGAAATGTATAGGCGTAGAGATTCACGAAATGCGAAAAGTCTACGAGGGAGAGCTTACCACAGCTGACATAAAAACTGCTCCTCACCCGTACAACCCTTACCAAAAAGTTCCCCAAAGCATCCGTCTAACCCTGAAAACTCAGAAGCAAGAAAAAACCATAGAAGCTGGAGCCACCATCGCTCAGCAAATCATTCAGCAAAATATCTCCGAGGGAAACGTAATTCAAATCGACGCTGAAACAGGGAGAGTTGTCAACTTGGGGTTAAGCTTAGAAAGCAACAAAGGCAAGACCTACGATGTAGACACTAGGAAAAAAATTCCCCGACCTGTCGGCGAGGTTTTGAAGGAGAAGGAGTTTGTTTACACTTTAACTTTGGCGGATATGGATGAAATCAACGCCCGCAGAAGAGTTGGAGGCGGAATTTTTTCTCTATTTATGGGAGGCTCCGAAACTAAGGAGATAAGCACTGAAGTCCGCACAGCTGTGGATGAATCTATTAAAAAAATGGTAGACGAAGGGAAAGCGTTCATCCACCCCGGAGTTTTATTCATCGATGACTCGCACCTACTAGACTTAGAAGCTTTCAGTTTCTTGGGTAGAGCCATGGAAAGCGAGTTGGTGCCCATCATCATTTTGGCTACTAACCGGGGGGTCACCACCATCCGAGGAACCGACGTTAAAAGCCCAATGGGATTTCCCTTGGACTTAATCGATCGTTCAGTAATCATTGGAACCGGTAAATATGACGCGGACAGCATCCGGGAAATTCTTCGAATACGATGTGGAGAGGAGAAAGTGAAAATTAAAGAAGCTGCTCTGGGAAAGCTCACCGAAGCTGGCGCTAGAACCTCCCTGAGATACTCGGTTCAACTGCTCAGCCTAGCTGCGCAAAACGCTCGTGTAGCTAAACGTGAGGAAGTCAGCGTGGAAGATGTGGAACGTGTGGAAAAGCTTTTCATGGATATCGGTCAAGCCGCGGAGCACCTTAGAAAATACGAGGAAGAAATGATGATTCACTAAGCGGAGTACAGAAAATCCTTATTGTAACGTAACAAACTTTTAATCACCCTTCTTCTTTCCTCTTTAAGGGTTATTACATTATGTCGGAACAAAAAAGAAAGAAAGAGTCACCTGGCATCTTGGATGTTGACGGAAAAAGTTTCCTGCTGAAGTCTGAACCCATCGTGGTTGGCTCCGGATATTCCCTGTCAATAACCGACGATGATGAAGAAGAGGGAGAACCAGTGATTCATGTGAAAACCTATGGAGAAATAGATGTGACGAAGCTGCGGAGGGAGATTAAACAAAAATATCCAAAGGCTAGGATTGAAGGACTAACAGAACAACCCTTAATTTTAGTGTTAAGCAAAGGAAAAAAGGAAAGCCAGGGAAAAAGAGGCGGAAGGAAAAAAGAAAGCAAGAAAAAGGAATTAATACGAATTCTGGATGAAAAAAAGTAACTTTCCGCCTAAAAAATCAAATAGCAAACACGAGATTAAAGTTTAATCCACCCGTTTCTTTTATATGTTTCACTTGTTAAACCGGTGCTTTCTGCGGTGGAGAAAGAAAGTAATATAAGCAATTTATGGTGACGTCTCCTGCAAAGCCCCTTTTATATATAGGTTGGGCATGTGACATGTCGTAAGATATGATGAAGAAATTTATGGGAATCTATAGAGAGATTTCACCTCAAACTAAATAGGCATCACAAATAAGTGTTCTAATGGGTTGAAGTTAAGGCTTTTACGGTCCTATGACTTTCTGCTATTCTTTCTTCAATGGTTCTTTTCAGTTCTCTTATTTCTCCGGTGCGAAGCAATGCTACGTCTCTGTTTGACTGGTCATTTTCAAGTAAAAGAAGAAGAATTTCCTCTTTCTCCTTCAGATATTTCTTCTTTTCGACGGTTAGACCCTTTATTTTGTCTAGAGATACCTCAAACAGGATCTTAGCTGGTTTTTTCCGGAACAAGAAAAGTCGTTTGTTTGTAAGATAAAGATGTCCATGTCGCCAAACACCGTGAAGAGACGTATCGCTATACCAATGCGAAGCAAACGTCTTAAAGACAAGCTCTTCATTTTTCTCCAATGGTGCCTCTTCTTCGCTGTTTTCTAGGGCATACCTTCTGATTTTTTCATCCCACGCTTCCATCATCCCATAATCCAGCATGGTTTTCATACCAGCGATTGCAGCCTTCAAGTTGACGCCGATCAAGGGCACTCCGGAGACTGAGATGACAAGATCTGCTTGGAGGATGACTTCCTTGACCAGTATTCTATCAATAAGATCTACGAGTGCGCTGTTTCTTGTGGGTTCCAACGCTATCTTCCCCCATAGTCCACCTCTAGCAGGGTTATCATTTCCTTGAGTTTATTCATCTCTTTTCCCACGTCTTTGTAGGGTGTCCCCTCAAGCCTTTCAACCGCTTCCTCAACTTTCCTTCTCTCTTCTCTGGAGACTGCATCCCCCAACCTCTTCTCCACTGAGGACACCAGTTTCTTCGCTTGACTTACCTTCTTCACCTTTGTAGTTACTCCTTTCACCAGCTCCAACAGCTCATCAGTGTGCTCTCGGATTTTCTGGGCGTTGCCGCCATTCAACGCTGTCTTTAGTTTCCCTAAGGTTTCTTCAAGTTTCCTTTTTTCCCTTTCAGAGATTTTTCCGCGTATTTCTTCTATTGATTTCTCCGTTGCGTAGATCACAGCTTCTGCCCGGTTACGAGTTTCGACGATCTCCTTTTTCCTTTCGTCCACCTCGTCAAACTTGGTTGCATCGATAATCATCCTTGTGATCTCCTCCTCTGACAGCTCCGTTGGCTTAGTCACCTTGATCGCTTCTTTTTTTCCCGTTTCTAGAATCTCTGCGGAGACGTTTAGTATGCCGTCGGCGTCGATTTGGAAGGTAACCTCGGCCTCCTGCTCGTATCTTGGTGCTGGGGGGATGCCGTCTAGCTTGAATAAGCCTAGGGATATGTTGTCCTTCGCCATCTCCCTTTCTCCCTGTAGAACGTGGATCATCATAGATGTCTGATTTTCTTCTTCGGTTGCAAAGATTGTGTGTTCCTCCGTTGGGATGGTAGTGTTTCTCTTGATCAATCTTGTAAATACTCCGCCAGAGGTCTCCACACCCAGCGAGAGAGGTGTGACATCCAGCAAAAGCATATTTCTTATCTCACCTTTCAGAACGCTGGCTTGAATACAGGTGCCTGTGGCTACGATCCCCATTGGATCTATGCCCTCTTCTGGTTGCAGTCTAGAGAAGAAATCTTTGAAGTAGTTTCTAACAATAGGCATTCTAGTCGGTCCACCTACCAAGACAAGTTTGTCTATGTTTTGGGGGGTCAGCCTTGAATCTTTCAAAGCTTGTTTTAGAGGGTTTTGCAGTTTATCAAGTACGGGTTTTATAAGCTCTTCAAGTTTGTTTCGAGTTAGAACAATGTTCAGATCCATCTTGGATCCGTCATTACTTAGCTGGAGGTCTATGGTTGTTGAACGTTCGCTGGAGAGGTGGATTTTCGCCATTTCACCGGCATCTCGAAGCTTATTCAAGTTTTTTTGGTCAGCTATCAGGTTGATGCCGTGTTTTCCCTCGATCTCGTGGACTAGATGATTTAGGATTATGTCGTCCATGTCTTTGCCGCCCAAATGAGTGTCTCCACTGGTGGATATGACTTTGAAGATGCCGTTGTTCATCTGCAAGATGGTTACGTCGAAGGTTCCAGCGCCCAAGTCTAGCACTGCTATCTTTAGGTTTTTTCTGATTTTGTCTAATCCGTAGGCTAAAGAAGCGGCTGTCGGCTCGCTGACGATTCTCAAAACTTCAAGCCCCGCTTTTTCTCCTGCCTCTTTTGTGGCGTTTCTCTGGTTGTTGTTGAAGTACGCTGGCGCCGAGATCACAGCTTTGTCTATCTTCTCTCCTAGGTAGGTCTCTGCGTCCCTTTTTATCTTCTTTAGTATTAGGGCGGAAATCTCTTGGGGATTGTACTTGTAACCGTCTATGTCTACGGTGTAGTCTGTGCCCATTTTCCTTTTAATCCATCTTATCGTCCTATCCGGATGGACATAAGCGTAGGTCTTTGCGTTCTTTCCCACAATTATCTCGCCGTCTTCTTCAAACGCCACAATGGAAGGGAACATTTTTCCGTAGGGGGTTGACCCTTCAGACGCGGGAACAAGCCTTATTTTTCCATCTTTCATCACAGCGCCAGCGGAGTTGGTGGTTCCAAGATCAATTCCTATTGTTCGACCCATTGCAATCTCCTTTTTTTGGAGAGGTTTCAGCCAGCCTTTTCCTGTATTAGAAGGGTTTCTTCGACTTTTGGTTTCTCGAGGGAGCAGATGTAATGCTCGCAGTACTTTGTCAACACTTCATGTGCGTTCTTTATCTTCTTGAAGTTCTCTTCGGCGAAGGGATTATCAGGATGAAGATCTGGGTGGTATTTTCGTGCCAGTCGATTGTATGCCGAGTTTATTTCGGACGTGCTTACTTCTTGGCTTAGCTCCAGAGTTTTTCTAGCGTCTTCTATAGTCTTAAAATCGATCTTCTTTATCTCGATCTCAGTGAAATTGTACGGTGGCAAGGGGCCGACGACGAGGATCATAAGTTTTTTCTCGTATTCTTTCCCCAGATCATCTGCTTTGTCGTAAAATTTCCGTTCTTGTTTTTTGCCTACCAGAAAAGAAGCGTTCATTACGATGTCTTGATCCGTGATTTTGTTTTCTTTGAACCCGCTTGACAGATCTCTTAGGACGCTATGTATGTTCTTCAGGTATTCGTTTTTTCTTTTGCCCAAGGCTGACTTAACTTTTCTTCCCAGCTCTATTTTGAGTGACTGGTCAGCGACCTTCTCCTTCGCTTTCACGCTCAATGTCCGTATTTCTTCGTTTTCTCCTAAATGATACCTAAAACAACCGATTTTACCGTCAGCGTCTGGTTTAATCGAAAACATTTTTCTAGTAATCGTAAACCTTAGGAGATGCGTCTTATCACATTTCTTTAATGTTGACCTTAACGAGCGAGCACAAATTTTTTCTGAGGCTTGCTTATCTCCAACGATCTGTTAGCTTTGTCGCATCAGATCCCATGTCGCTAAAAAAAAGAAAAGAAAAATTATTTCTTTCGCGCCAGTTCATAAACCGTCTTTGTTGCAAGTATTATCGCAGCTGGAGCCACGAAAGATGCTATGTTAAACATGATGGCGTTTATCACTGTTCCAAGTGTAGCCACCGCTTCATTGATAACCAAGAACCAACCACCAGAACTTGCAACTGAAAACGCGATTGCCGCCACCAGAAATGGTGCAGCCTTCTCCTCAGTGACAGTAGTAAAGCCGACTATCACTCCAAGAATCACCAAAGCCAAGGCCGCCCATCCGGCACTAAACTCCGCAAAACCAGTCGCTATCCCAGCGACGATTGCTATCACTATGCAAGCCAAGAAGGCATATTCACCTAGTTTTTTCAAACATCCCCATTTTTGAAATAGAATCCGCAGGATGAGAAAAAAGTTTGACGATAAAATTCAGGTCGTGCAGGTATCAATGGTTGTGTTTTTGATGGGCTGTCATGTTGTATTCGGAGTCCTACATAATACTTATATCGTAAGATAGGCTGAACCCATACGTGTGTAGTACCACAGATAACTTGTGTTTGACTGTATTTAATAACTTGTTTGAACATAAAATAGTTTGTGAAAGAGTTGGGTGGAAAGAAGAAAAACGCGGCGTATCCGCCTTTGCTTCCAAGAAGACCGGAAAGGCCAAGCGAGAGACATTGGCCGCCGCCGACACCCGTACCTATGGTTCCAGCTGGAGAAGACGTCGGTAAGTTGCTCAAACAAATTCTAAACCGTTTGGATAAAATTGAAAAACGGCTGGAAAAGATAGAAACGATGTTGGCTGGAAGACTACCTCCGCCGTAAGGCTTATTCAAGATTTGGGTGAAAACTGGCGGTTGTGCAGCGTTTAAACTGAAAATGTTGGTTGTTTTTTCTTGATGTGTCTGCCCGTTATTGGAACGGGATGACCACATTTAGGACATTTTTTGTCTTCCGTAATTTTGTATTGGATGACCATGTGGCTAAGCCGTTTAATTAGAGCTTCTCCGCAGCTGGAGCAATATGTATCTTCGTAGGGATGCCGCGAAACGTTTCCAAGATACGGATAGAGAACTCCAGCGTTTTTAGCCATTTCATAAGCTTTCTCCAGCGTTTCCAGTTTGGTGGGTGGATTGTGGAATTTGTAGGCGGGATAGTAACGGGTGAAATGTAAAGGTGTTTCAGGGCCAACCTCTTTGAGATGCCGTTCAATAATCCACCGTAAACATTCCTCATCGTCGTTCACGTCTCGAACAACCAGATTCACAATTTCCACATGAAAACCCAAGTGTTTAGCCTCATGAGCATTTCTCCAAACCTTCTCCACATCTGCGCCGCCGCAATATTTCTGGTAGGTTTCAGCGTCACCTTTCACGTCGATTTTGAGCCCGGTCATACCTGCGTTTCGAAGCGTTTTTAGAGCTTTCAGAGTCATGTAGCCGTTGGAAACATAACAAGAATAAAGCCTTTTGCTACGGCCTAGCTTGAAAACTGGTATGTTCCAGTCGGTTAGGACAGTGGGTTCTTGGAAGCTGGCACATAAGCCTTCATCCCCTCGACGTAAAGCTATCTCCACAATCTGTTGCGGCGTGTAATACGACGAAGTGGCAGGGGTCGGCTTCAGTTTTGAAAGGTGAAAATTCTGGCACCACACGCAGTCGAAGTTGCATGACCAAGTGGAAAAGGTGAGGGCTGTGGAACCAGGCCAATAATGAAAGAAGGGTTTGATTTCGATAGGTCTGCTTTCTAAGGCGCTTATATCTCCGTAAACGAGTGTGTACAACTTGCCTTCAATGTTTATTCGAGTTTTACACAAGCCTTTTTCGCCTGGATTGAGTACACATCTTCGTTCGCATAAACTACACCGCACTTTACGTTCTGGAAGTTTCTCGTAAAACGTGGTTTCCCGAACCGTGGGATACCGCAATAACATCTGCATGTTCAACTCTTCTGAACAATAGAATTATGTGAACTCGCTAAAAATTTTTTTAACGTTCTACGTTGACTGATAAGTTCGATTATTTGCGTTTCGATTTGAAATGTTCCCATCCTCTAGCTTCTATCGGAACAGTTTTGTCCTCCACTTCAAACATTAAACGTTTGTCTTTTGTTACTGTTCCAATTTTTGTCAGCCGCCCGCCAACTTTTTTCACTGCTCTTTCTGCTTTTCCCCAAAGTTTAGGGTTAACTGTGACGACAAGTTCATACTCTTCTCCTCCATAGAAGGTCAATTCTACCGGGCTGAGACTGTGAATTTTTGCGAACTCTTCTGTTTCTGGAGCAGTTGGAATATGGTTGATTTGGAAGCCAACTCGGCTGGCTTTGGCGATTTCATGTAGGCTCCAAGCTAACCCGTCGCTGGAGTCAATTGAGGAGGTAACGGCGTTGGTTTCAGCTAACGCTAATCCTTCTGGTAGTCGAGCGTGGGGCATGAAAACCGAGTTTACGAGGCTGTGCCTAATTTTTTTGGGAGCCGAAAGCTTTTCCAACAGAACTTTTAAGCCCGACCTAGTTTTGCCGAAAAGACCTGTGACAGCTGCCCAGTCGCCGGGTTGGGCGCCGCTGCGCTTCATAAGACGGTTCTCTTTTGTGGTTCCGAATAGGGAGCAGCTGATTATGAGGTCGGAGGCTTCGTTTGTGTCTCCTCCTAGGACGTAGGCGCCGTATTCTCTGGCTCCAGCGTTTAAGCCTTCACCGATTTGTTCAACGTTTTCTTTTTTTAACCCTCTAGGAAGCCCTACTGATACAAGTAACGCGAGGGGTTTTACGCCCTTAGCGGCAAAGTCGCTGACGTTCATCACAACCGCTTTGCGGGCGGCCTGCCAGAAACTCATACCGGATGGAACGTCGGTCTTTCCAACCAGCATATCCGTTTTAAGCACCGCCAAACGGCCACCACCAATGTGTACGGCGGAAACATCGTCCCCAAACGGAACAGGCATCCTCGGCATCGGCTCCAAAAGTTCCAAAAACATGTAAATAATTTTTCTTTCACCAAGTTTCTCAACTGAAACCAAATCTAAAAGCCTCCCCCTTAGGATATTGAATGCGAATGTCTTAAAAATGTGCGTCTCATTTCATTTGTTTTGGATGCCTCGGTGGCTCAGTCTGGTAGAGCGACAGCCTCGTAAGCTGATAACGGGATTAAAATGCAAAGAGACAAATCAAGCTACTATTAATTCAGTTTGATGGCTTCTTTTTCTCTTCTAGAGATGAAGGAACTTATTTATAGCGCATAGTACGATTTTTAAGCTTAAATAGCAAGAAAATTGAGAAGAAGGGAGTATTTGCGTGAAAAAGCTCCCAAACGCTGTCAAAGAGTTCATCAAGCATTCAAAGAAGAGTTACCGTGAAATTGTAGAGCAAGTAGAACGGAAATGGAATGTTAAGATCTCGAAGAGTATTATAAGTTACTACAGAAGTAGTGGCGTTCCTAGAACACGTTATATTAATCCAAATTCTCTTGAGATTTGGGAATGGGATTGGCTTTTAGGGTTGTACTACGCTGATGGAACAAGGTATAAGGACACTAATTATCATTATACAATTAAGTTTAGCCTTCAATTCAACGAGGAAGAAATAGTTAGACGGCTTGTCAATCTCCTTAGAAGGCTAGGAAATGTTAAGCCTTGGATGCGGAAGGAGAACCGATGTATACACGTTCTTGTTTGCAGCAAGCAATTATTTGAGCTTCTTCCGAACAAAGAGGAGCAGTATGAGCCGAAGGATGAACTTGCTTTTCTTGCTGGGTTGATAGATGGCGATGGTTCGATAACGAAACGAAAGCGGAAAGATGGATTCTTGGATGTTAAGATGATTTTTAGTCAAGTATCACATCCACATCTAGCTAGAACAGCGCTGCGAATAGGCAAAAAGTATGGCGACGTATCGTTATATGTAAAAAAAGAATCCGTATAATCCATATAGCAATAAACCTGAATATCGTGTAAATTTCTTCAGAAAGACTATAGAAAACTTGAAGAAAACTATTTTTCTAACGTATTGCATTAAAATGCGTTTGAGTCTGTTTAAATAGACGAATTATGACAAGTTGATATGTCGCCCCGGTGGCTAAGCTCGGTTATAGCGGCGGCCTCGTATGCCAAAGTGCCGGGGGAGCCGCAGATCGCGGGTTCGAATCCCGCCCGGGGCTCCATTTTTGGCTGAGACTTGAGAGGGTTCTTATTAGGGATTATTTTCCTTCGGGCTGCTGTGAAACTTCCCATTGTTTTGAGAAGGGACTGTGGAGAAGGAGTGCCCCGACATCTTCTAGAAAAAAATCCGCACCATCAAAAAGAAAGTCAAAGCTATTATAAACCATACACAGAAAGTACAGAGGGAACACCATTATGTCCCAAACCATAAGAAGCTTCATAGCATTCGACTTGGAAAACCCATCAATACTAGAACAAATATCAAAAACACAAAACCAACTTACCCAAACAGGAGCAAACTTAAAGCTGGTGAAACCACGTAACGTACATGTAACCCTACGCTTTCTCGGAAACGTCACACAAAACATGGTTAACCAAATTTACGAAAAAATGAAAAAAGTTTCCTTCAAACCATTCGACATAGAAATTCAAGGAGTAGGCGTCTTCCCCAAACCAACACACATCAGGGTAATATGGATTGGAGTTCGAAAAGGCGCAGATGAGCTGGTGAACATTTTCAACCAACTTGAACCACAACTCCAAAGCTTAGGCTTCAAACCAGACCGAAAAGGATTCACCCCCCACCTCACAATCGCCCGCGTGAAAGGCAGCCGACACAAAACAGAACTCATTAAACGCATACGAGAACTAAGCGACCAAAAGTTTGGCGTAGTTAAAGGAAAATGCTTAAGACTGAAAAAAAGCGTCTTAACACCAAAAGGCCCAATCTACTCCATCCTAAAAGAAGTTTGCCCATAAAAAGACTGAAAAGGCGTAAACATGAACCACACCTTCAAAAAAGTTTGCAACAAAGTTCTAAAAAAAATCACCCCTACCACAAAAGAAAGAAAAAGAATTAACAAGTTAGCAGGGGAACTAAAGCAGAAAGTCACGGTGGCGGCAAGAGAAGCAAATGTAGAAGCGGAAATCCGGGTTGAAGGATCAGTAGCCAAAGACACTTGGTTAAGCGGCGACCCTGAAATAGATGTTTTTATGCGTCTGTCCACCAGTTTACCCCGCCGAGACTTCGAAAAAGTCTCTCTGGAGATTGCGAGGAAAGCAACCGAAGGAACAAAACAGATTGAAAGGTTTGCGGAGCACCCTTATCTTGAAGCGTTTGTCAATAATGTGAGGGTTAACGTTGTTCCATGTTACAGAGTGGAACAGGGACAGTGGAAGAGCGCAACCGATCGAACGCCATTTCACACTGACTACGTAAATTCTCTGTTAAACGAGCAAATGTGCAGCGAGGTGCGGTTGCTAAAGAAGTTTATGAAAGGCGTTGATGTTTACGGGGCGGAGATACAGGTCGGCGGCTTCAGTGGATACCTCTGCGAGCTTCTCATCCTTAATTATGGTTCATTTAAAGATGTTTTAGAAGCATTCGCTAGATGGAAACCACGAAGCATCATCGACTACGAAAATTATTACAAGGAAAGAACGCATGAAGCAGAACTGCTTTTTGAAGAACCCCTCGTCATCGTAGACCCTGTTGATAAGGGAAGGAACGTGGCGTCAGCGGTGAGAAAAGAACGGCTTAACAGATTCATCGCCGCATCCAGAGCCTTCCTTAAATCGCCCAGCGTTCAATTCTTTTATCCAACTCAAACAGCTCCTCTCACCCCTGAAATGCTCATACAAGCCTTGAAAACACGTGGCTGCAGCTTGGTTTTCTTAAAATTTGGAAAAGTCCAAGCGGTGTCAGACATCTTGTGGGGGCAACTGTACAAATCACAAAAGTCTCTACGCAACTTGCTTCGCCATTACGACTTTCACATCATCCGCGACTCGGTGTGGAGCGATGAAAAAAAACTTAACATGTTCGTATTTGAGGTGGAGCAACGTCATCTACCTCCCATAAAAAGACACATTGGACCGCCCATTGAGAAACAAGTGGCATGCGAAAAATTTTTGCGTAAACATCTCAATTCGCCGCGAACCATTTCAGGACCATACATTGAGGGGGGTCGTTGGATAGTGGAAATACAGCGAAAATACACGGACGTCGTAAACCTGCTTTCTGAAAAACTAAGGGATGGAGGAAGACGCGTGGGAATAGCAGGACATATTTCAGAAGTTGTTTCGAACACTCTCAAAATCTTAGTAAACGAAGAAATTATAGACTTCTATAACTCGAATCCCAAGTTCGCGAAGTTTCTGACAAGATATCTTGAAGGAAAGCCTTTATGGCTCAAGTGAACGGTTGACACCAAAAAATTGCCAGCCACGCTAGTATTCTGTATTTTCTACGTAAGGTACATTTTTTATGGTACTTTCAAGAGGTTATCTTAAAAACGACCACCCGACAACTAAAAATCCAGTCATCCAACAGTAATACGCAAAAACGTGAAACTTCTTTTTCATAACAATTTTCGACAACAATTTCAACGAAACGTAGCCAACAACCATAGATGTTAATGCACCTATAAAAAGGGGAATCATATCAATGTTCGCAGTCACCAAATCTCTCGACTTCACCACGGTTGCTCCTAGCACCGCAGGCACACTGAGCAAAAAGGAATACCGGAAAACTTTTTCTCTCTTCACTTTTCTCAGCAACCCTGTGGCTATCGTAGCCCCACTTCTTGACACACCTGGAATAATAGCGACACCCTGAGCCGTTCCAATCAACAAAGAATCCACGCAACCAAGCTTTTTACCCGTTTTTCGTCGTTCAGAAATGAAAAGAAAACAGCCTGTTGCGACCAACGCTACCCCTACAGCTGGAGGATTGAAAAATAAGGATTCAAAGAATTTTTGAAAAACAAAACCAATAATGGTGGTTGGTATGGACCCAACAATTATGAATATCGCCAGTTTCCCTTCTTCCCTTTCAAAATCATGGTGAGCTAATGCGTTCAAAATGTTGACAACGTCTTTGCGGAAGGTCAGCAGCACCACGCACATTGTTCCAACATGTAATAGCACATCAAAAGCCACTTCTGCTTGATCAGAAAGTTGTAAATCAAAAAAACGCTGCGCGATGGCTAAATGTCCAGAGCTTGAGAGAGGCAACCATTCAGTAACGCCCTGTATAACAGCGAGAATCAAAATCTCAACTAACTCGTCGTAAATCTCTCTATCCTCCAAATTAAGATTTAAGTGGCACATTGATATATCCCGTTTGCAAAATAACCTTTTGGAAGGTCCATAAATGAGCCAGGAAGAGAACAAGGACCGTAAGATGCTGAGAGAAAAGTCGAAGGAGAAGCTGCTCGACCTCTTTTTCCTCCACATCAGAAACATTTGGCGTGTGGATGGACTCTACTTTCTAGGAATTGAGG
>JAYEKF010000005.1:0-15542 GCA_034660895.1 Thermoproteota archaeon
TCACGCATAAATTTACAAGCGATTTCTAAATGAAGCTCACCCATTCCGCTAAGCAGGTACTCCCCAGTCTCCGTGTTGATAGTGGTCACCAAGTTAGGGTCCTCAATAGACATACGTTGCATTACATTAACAAGCCTCGGCAAGTCCTTAGGATGTTTCGGCTCTAACGCAATGGTCACCACGGGTTCAGAAACATATTTAATACGCTCAAAAGGAGTCATAACATCCCTGTAAGCGATATCCACCAAGGTTTCTCCAGACCTAGCCAATTCCAGCCCAAGCAGGGCAGCAATGTTGCCAGCAACAATTCGGTCGACAACATCCCTAAACGCAGCCATATACATGGAGACTTGCTGAAGACGATACGGTTTTTTCGCTCCAACCAAGTACACGTTGCTGCCTTCTTCAACGGTGCCGGAAAACAATCGCCCTGTAGCCACGATTCCTGCGTGGGGGTCCATCTGTGCAGAGTTGATGCACATGACAATGGGACCCTCGTCGCTGCAGTTGAGCATGGCTTGCCCAACTTCAGAGTTGATGTCTCCCCTCCAAATTTGGGGAATTCGATATTTTTGGGCATCAATGGGGTTTGGAAGATTTTTAACAACCATGTCCAGTATGGCTGTGTGAAGTGGTAAGTTTTCTTGGAGTTCCTGCCATCTATCTGCGTGATAATACTCTACGATGTCACTAAATTTGATTCCTTTTTCTTTAGCCATCTCTAGGGTGAAGCCCCATCGATGAAGTGCGGAGCCGAAGGCAACAGTTCCCTTCGCTGGGTCAACTTTCCATGCACCTTTGAATTCTGGGTCCCCATACATGGCGATGAGGTTGTTGAAATCGCGGATAATTCGGGCTAGTTTGCTTTCCACCTCTGCTGAGCTCAGTTTGAGCTCTCGGATTAGGCGGTCTATTTTGTTTATAAATAAGACAGGGTGCACCCTTTCACGCAGCGCCTGTCGAGTGACAGTTTCGGTTTGAACCATAACTTCTTCAACCGCGTCTACCACTACGACAGCGCCGTCGATGACTCTTAACGCTCGTGTGACCTCGCCTGTGAAGTCTACGTGCCCCGGGGTGTCAATGAGGTTTATGACGTATGGTCGTTCTTTTGTTTCGTGTAGCAGGGATATGTTGGCGGTTCTTATGGTGATTCCTCTTTTTTGTTCCTCCTCCAAGAAGTCTAGAGCTCGGGCTTGGCCAGCGATTTTTGGTGACAGCAATCCCGCTTCGGCTAGAAGGGAGTCTGTCATAGTGGTTTTTCCGTGGTCTATATGAGCGATTATACCGATGTTACGGATATCTTGTTTTTTTTGCATAAGTTTTAGAATGTCCTTAGTTTGTCGAAATCTGGGCATTTGAAGTCTTTTCCTCTTTTTTTGGGCTAGCATGGTAGTAAAAAATGTAACGTATTAAGTTTGCGATGTTCCGGTCTATCTTTGTGTGAAGTTTACCTCAATTTCTATTAAGCGTGGTGGTGCCCTTGTAAACTCCTTTTTTCTGTTTTGTAAAGTTTGTGAGTGCACACGCCGTATTGATTAGCTTTCTCGGTTTGTGTAACATCTTGTACATAGATGTGAATGTGAAGAATATGTCTGCAGATAACCAAAGAATGCCAACTAAACTGTATGCTGCATAAATTGCTAGAAGGAAACCGTTGATGTAGCCAACATTGTAATGTTGTGTATATTCTATGGTTTCATAATAGTCAATTAGTGTTCTCTGAAGATGGAGAGCACCCCAGAAGACAAAAAATCCGCCAAGAATCAATAGAAACCAATCGTAAAAGCTTCCAGTTGAAGATTTTCTCTCTTTTACACATCCAACAATACAGATGGCTAGACCCGTCGCCGTCGGCAAAATCCCACAAAGCAATATTCGCTGTAGGTAATTCAAATAGAATTGTGGATGTGCCTCAAGTATGACCACAAGACGCCAAGATTCACCAAACGTCCCAACATTAGCAAAAATGAATGTTACCAAGGATAGTGATAGAATAATTAAGCCTACATCAAACCATGTAATCCGAAAGGGCATACTTTGCCACAATTGAAAAAGCTGTACTCTTCACTCATTAAGCTTTTTATTTTGACGCTTAAGCTATTCTTTCTATTTAGCAGTGCGCTGGTAAACGTATACAACAGAGTCAAGCCAAAAAACTATGAGTTTCTCAAATTGCCAAACAGAGATTATACAAAATTCCTAAGCTGGACGGTTTTATGTATAGAAAACTGATTTTTTTAAGTTCCGTTTTTCTGTATTGTCATCTATTCAACACGTTGTTTGAGTAAATTCTTAAAGGGGATTATATGTATCTTGTAACGTCGTGATCCCGTTGGCTCAATCGGATATGCGTTTTTCGTTCCGTGTTCGACTGGGAGAGCATGAAGTGGAGATTTCAGGGGTTCAAGAGGAAGTTTTGGAAACCGTGAAGGAGTTGCCCAATTTGTTAGCTTATGTTTCAGAAGCCTTCGGCTCGGGAGGACCGCCTGTGAGCGTTGAAGTCACCTCTACCTCAACGGAAGATGGCTCTGTAGAGACGAAAACTGTGGAAGAGAAAAGCATGAAAAGCATGGAAAAGTTTCCAAGTATCAAACCGACGGACAAATGTAGCGAAGCGATTTTACGGTTGTTGCAGACGGAGTGGGGGAAGTGGCGCCCTAGAACTTTTTCAGAACTTCAAGAAGCGTTGAAAGTAAATGCTATAAATTATCCTTCAAGTACACTCTCCGGGGTCTTAGTTTGGTTAGCGAAAACGAAGCGTGTGCGAAGATGGAAAACTGATAAAGGATACGTGTACATTCTGTTGGAGGAAGACAACGAATAATGGGAAAAATCAAGACAAGAATCAAAGCTGACTTCGGAGAAATTGTGTTAGAGGGCGACACAACGCAAGAAATTCTAGACTTACTAAAGCAGATACCACCCGACTTCTTAGAAAAAGTAAACACCTTAGTTTCAGAAAAGCTAACTCCACCGTTACAGACAAAATTGGAGGGAATCATAGAGTTCACCACCGAAGGCCCGGTGGTAACCACCAGAAAAAAGCTAACACACTACGAAGCAATAGGATTGACGTTGTACGGGTCAGAGGGTAAAATAAACACCTCCACCCAAATCGAACGTTTACTAGAATCCAGCGGAATAAAGTCGATGGTTCCCGCCAGACTGTACGAAATGACCAAACGAGGATTAGTGTTTAAACCAGACCCCAATAAGCCGGAATATCGATTAACAGCGCAGGGTGAAAGATGGATTGAAGAAGACGTGTTGCCGAAGTTGAGGGAGCCTTCAAGTTGAAAACCAAACCTGACAAGATTATGGTGCACGTGAAATACAGTGGCCTAGAAGAGACGTTTTCAGGCGACGTAAACCAGGTTTGGGTTAGTATAAACCGTTTTTTCACCGAGACGGTTCCAGCTTTTCACATAGGGCGAAAAGTTTTGCTCACGGTGGATTTGGAAAAACTGGTTGAAAACTGCAAAGACATCATCGCCGTGGCTCCGGAGGGCGCGGTTGTTCTGGTTTCGAAAGATAAGTTGACGGACAGAGAGACCCTTATGTTACATCTTCTAGCCAATTACGTGGGACACAAGCTTGGAATGTTAAAGGCTGATTCCATGTCCAAAATGGAACTGCAGAACAGACTTGGGAAGAGCGTGAAGATTACGAGTACCCGGCTAGGTGAGTTATGTAGGGAAGGGCTGGCGGAGAAAACAGAGAAGGGTAACTACAAGATTACGACGTTCGGAGTTAGAAAGGTGCAGAAAGAGACGCTGCCGAAAATTGAGGAAACTATTTGTTGCGCCGATTAGAACTAAACAGTTTTTTTCTCCTTCACGTCTTCAAAACTTTACAGCCGAACTAGCTTTTTTGGTTTCTCTTGCATCTTCACGGTATTTATTACCCTTTCAATAAGTTCCAAGTCAGCCTTATTTTTCACAGTGAAAACCAAATATCTTTCTGCAATTCGTAAACCTACCGTGGAAAATCTTTCATGCTTCACCATCGCGTATTCAAAGCTTCCGTGATGTAAAGCTAACTCCTTGAATGTGCTTCCTACCATCACCGCTAACGTGTCTCCTAGTCTCTCCGCAAAGCTCCTCGGCATGTCGTACAAACCCACAGACTTCATGCATTTTACATTTCCCAGTTCATCAGTTACCATGCAAAACCGTATGCGTTCATCCGCTGCTAAAACCCAGTCGCAAATCCCACTCATCAGTATAACCTTTCGCAAGAAACCCTATACTAGTTTTTCTATATAGAGAAACCCTCAAAATCCGAACAACCCTTAGGAGGACTATCCAAAAATTATGCGGGTTTTCGTTTTCTACGTACAGAGTAAACTGTAGCCGCTAAGAAAATGGCCGTCACCACCGCTAGAACGTAGTTTAAGTTTCTTGCATTATTCATATCAACCACCCTCTTCTTATGTTCTGATTCCAGATTCTCGTAATCCTCTAATAACAAATCGTAGTTGTGCTGGAGAGTATAGTATGTAGAGTTTAGCGATTCATATTGCTCTTGAAGAGAATCACAATCCTCCTGTAGCTTCTTGTAGTCACCTTGAATAATGTTATAGTCATACAAAAGACTATCGTAATCTTCTTGTAGTTCTTCGTAGTTCTCCTTTGTGTTGGTGTAGTTTATCAAAAGTTCGTTATACTGCAACAATATTTTCTCGTAGTCATCCTTGATTTTGGTGTAGTTTGCCAACAGCTTATCGTATTTGATTTTCAAATCATCATAATCTGCTAAAGCCTCATCATACTTGGCTTTCAAGGCATCATACTCTCCAAAAAGTGTTTGATACGTTGCATTCAACTGGGCGTAATCAGTTTCCAACCCTCCGTATTTGTTCTCTAGCTCATTGTACTCCGCTTTGATTTCAGTGTAGTTCATAAATAGTTTATCATACCTTTCCATAAGTTCATTGTAGTCCTCTTTCAACCGGGTATGGTTTTCTGAAAGCTCATCGAATTTCTCCGTAAGTGCATCGTATTTCGCCTTTAATTCATTGTATCCATCCAAAAGGTTTCTCAAATACAGTAAATTAAATGCGGCAGCATAGGAGCGACGTATGCAACAAGGGAGCAATTTCCATTTACATTCCAAAAAGCCATACACCAAACCGGAATCTGCATCTGATGGTATGTACACTTCATAGCTTTTTTCTGTAAAATTGCCACGGCACAATTTGACGTTGTCAAGAACCTTTATATGAATGCTCCAGTTTCCATAGCCATATTCCTTTGACCCTTTAATCCAGAGAGCTACATTAACCGCATAAAGACGCTTTGATGCATTGGTTCTCACGGAAATAGTTACATTTTCACCTGCGTAGCTTTGATAAGGGGCATAAATTTCAACCCTTAATCCTCTATAGCTAAAACTACATACGCATCGTGTGTCGGCTTTAACAAGTGGGCTTGCTGCTAAAAGCGTTAAAACTACCATCAAACATGGCAAAACTGTAAATTTCATTTTCTTACTCATCATGTTCTCCCCTCTCCTTGAGCATTTTTTCCTCTTACTGTATTTAACATTTATTTCAAGTTGGTTAATATATTCTGTGATTGTGTCGTGGCAACCATCGTCATGGCGGCGGCTTTTTCTGTGCGTACCGATATCGCCTCGGCTTTCCTGTTCTCGCTAAAACATTTTCTTTCACGAGGTCTAGTAATGCATGCGCCACCGCTGTACGGTCATAATGAAAACCCTTTCTCGCCATCTCGCTGTGTACCTCCCCCAGTCTCCTCGGCTCCGAAAACCATCCCTCTTCAAAAAGCCGGGTGATGACACCTTTGCATGTGTCTTTTCTCGCCGGCCGCTTTACCATCTCTGCTATACTTATTGTTTCCTTTGCGTGTTCTGTTACTGTGGATAAAATTTGTTCTACTGCGTCTTTTAGCTGGTTTTCTTGGCATTCGATTTCGAATTCTACGTTGCCCACTGTCATTTTTACTCGGATGGGTGGTTTTGTTTCTTTGTTTTCTTGTTTTGTCACGGTTGTCCCTTATTGCTTATTGAATTGTGCAAAATGTACATGCACAACATTTAAATATACCACGACTGTTTAGCCATATTGGTGAATTTGTTGATTGAACAATTACCTATTGCAACAACACCAAAATATAACTTTTCACTTCAAACCTCCCAACTCCAACTACCCCAAAAACTCCTCGAACTAAGCATAGAATCCCTAAAAACCATGAAAGGAGAGTCCTTCCAACTCAATCCCCAAGTTCTCCACTTACAAAACATGCAAACCCAACAATTCGAAGATTTCACACCTCCCATCTTTAGTCATTCGCCTACTGTTGAACCCATCAGGCTTAAACCCATAAGAACCAAAACCACAGTTATCGGCATCGACGTATCCAGCATCAAAATCGGCGAAACCTCCACTGGCATTCTAACCGCCACACGCGGCGCCATAGTCTGGAAACAAAGCAGACACTACCAGTACTTGAGACTTGGCCCTCTTCTCTTTCACCTCACCCCCCTAGCGCGACGTCAAATCCACCGATTTCTCCACCAAAAACCAACTAACCTCTATAACCTCTCTAATCTGCAAATGAAAATCGCCCATAATCTCGAGCAACGTCTTCAAATGGCCGTCAGCTCGCATGTTTATCGCAGCCTCATTCTTTTTGACGGTTCTCTCACAGCTGGAACCCCAGACACCTCCACTGCCACTATGATGCAAATGTTGAAAACCGCCAGAAAAAACTTCAGTACTATATTGGCGTTCTCTAAAGTCACCAGCCTAAGACTCTGGGGACTCCGCATAACAGAACTCGCCCGGAAATATGCTTCACCCTGCCTCCTAAAAATTGAGAATTACTTTGACTCTGCTGGACCTATGCGGCTGCTCGGGGACTTATACATTGCTAAATTCACTGAAGGAAGCTGCGCCTTCCGCCTAGATGTCGACAAGGAAATTCCTAAACTCGAAGCGGTGCGGGCGGTTGAAGAACTTCTGGGCAACGACCTCGTTCCACAAAGCTACCCTGAAACTCTGCGGCTAGCTCACATTTACTCTACTTTTACCGCCAACGAAGTGATTGGTATACAAAGATACCTTACTCAGCGATGTCAACTCGAACTTATCAGCCGTCCAAACATACGTCGGCTCCTATTTGGTCCATACGGAAAAGGACCTGAATCACAATAGTTGAGGGTTCATTCGGGTGCAGCTATACAAAAAACAGGGAAACACGGTTCAAATTCTCAGCTTTCCAGATGAGAACATAGAGAAAGGTGACTATCTTCTTATCCGAAACCCGAATTCCAACAAAGCCTTAATCGTGCAAGTTATAGACGTTCAATTCGCCAACATACCAGGCGTACTGGAAGAGCTGCTCCGCAACTCTAATCACAACAGTCAAATTCAAGGCGAAGACCTTGACCCGCTGGAAATCTCTCCCTACATAACGTTGATTCAGGACTCACGTCTTCTAATTGGAAAAATCCGCGCCGCTCTTGACAGCCAAAAGCTCATCAACAATAGTTCGTGGCTTCCTTCCCGGTCGCGGTCAGAGATCCAGAAAATTTCGGTCACATCTTTGATTGATCTAGTTAAAGCTAGCAATAATCTGCCTGTTCATCTTGGGGAGACCAGAAAGTCCTCTCCTTTCATTATTGACGTTCAGTCTTTGGACGGTCGGCTTAACATTGTAACTGGAAAGAAGGAAACCGGCAAATCGCATCTTTCCAAACTGCTTGTGCTAGCTCTTATCCACTACGGCGCCACAGTTGTTATCTTCGACCTTAACGGGGAATACACTAGCCTCGGATACGCGTCGAACGGCGAAAAAAACGAGTACTACGAGAAGGTTCATGTGCTTACTCCGGGCCAAAACTTCAGGGTTACGTTAACCCAAGTGAAACTACATGTCATGCTTAAGGTTCTTCTCCACGCGTTACATCTTCCCGGAACCTCTGCGCGGGAGTTTCAGCGGATATGGGGTTTCCTGCAAAGACAGAATGCGCTTACCCTGCGCGATTTGGGTGGAGCGTTAAAAAATTGGCGTTGCAATCAGCATATCCGTGATGCACTTTATTCCCGTTACTATACTCTGCTTAATTCTGGTTTCTTCACGGATAGTCCTTCGGAATCAACTAACCTCACAAACTGCCTATACAAAACACGTAAAAACGGCGGAGCGGTTGTGGTGAACCTCAGTGATGTTTCTTCTATCAACCGCAGAATTGTGGTGGAGTACATGTTGGGAAAATTGGTTGAGTTGCTGACCAGTTGGAGGTTACGAGCGGTTTTCCTTTTTGCGGAGGAAGCCCATTTGTATCTGCGGGAAACCCACTGGGACGACATTGTCACACGCATGCGCCATTTCGGAGTGTTCACCACCTTCGTCACAAATCAGCCTGACACTTTGCGAGGGAACATTTACCGTCAAGCAGACAACATTTTTCTTTTCAACTTCACCAACGAACATGACTTGGAAACTGTTTCGCAAGCCGCTAGAGTGGACGCGGAAACCGTGAAATCTATTGCGCGAGATCTGCCGCCGCGCCACTGTTTGGTGCTGGGAAAGGTTGTGAAAGACTTTCCTATCGTGGTGAAAGTTCGTTCGCTCGACGTTCAAACCATGGGTGAAACCCGGCTTTTCTTTAGCCAAGAGAACTAAAATTTTCCAGTTTTCGGAGGTTTCTATTAAAAAAGGCGTGGAACATTTTTGTCAGGTCGTACTCCTCTACTTTTTCTAATGGAGCCCATTCCAGTTTTAGCACATCGTCAGCAGCTTTCAGAGTTCCTCCTTTTAATTGAACGAAAAAATCCAACACAACAAAATGGTACTTGAGTTGTCCTTTCTCGTCTTTGACGATGTTATCAACCACATCGATGAGTTGGTCCACCTCCACTTTAAGGTTGCATTCCTCTATTACTTCTCGAACCACTGCGTCGCGAACTTCTTCACCAAGCTCCACAAGTCCGCCAGGTATACTCCACTTTCCTCTTCCGGGTTCAGCTCCCCTTTTCGCGAGTAGAATCTCACCGTTACGTACTAAGACCGCTCCGACGCCGACAACAGGATGTGCAGGATATTTCCGTTTCAAATTACCCGCCTCACACTTTTTCATCTGTCTTTTAGACTTAAAAGGCAATTCGGCATATTAAAATAAAATTAAGCGGGAAGGGAATGGAAGGGGAGCTGAAGATGAAGCCGTTCAGTTTTGTTCACGTTGCTGACTTGCATTTGGGGTACACACAATATAATTTAGATGTCCGTCGGGTAGACTTCGACAGAGTTTTCCAAGAACTGGTGGATAAAACCATCGAATTAAACCCTGACTTCATGATTATTGCGGGTGACGTATTTCATCACGCCCGCCCATCCAACATCACCTTAGAAAACGCCATAACAAATCTTCGAAGGCTTAAAGACGCTAGAATTCCCGTGTTAGCGGTAGATGGCTCTCACGACTCTGCTCCCAACGTTATCACCGGAACAATTCTAAACCCCCTGGACCGCGCTGGCTTAATTTATTACTTACCCCGTCATGAAAACGCGTGTTGGCGAAACGAAAACTGCTACGTTTACGGCGTGCCAAACTTTCGGACCAAACGAAAAACCGAAGAGTTGCTTCCAGCTTTTCTGGAGCAAAACGAACCTAACCCTGACTCTTCCATTTTCAACATTTTCGTTTTTCACATGGCGTTAGACCTTCCGAAAGTTACACCTCCTTACATAGAGGCTGAAGCCACACCGGAACTTTTACCCGACGGCTTCAACTACTACGCGGCAGGGCACATTCATAAGCCAAGCAAAACCTCCTTCAAAAATGGGCTTCTCGTTTACAGTGGCTGCACCGAAACCGTTAATCATGAAGATGCAAATGTGGAGAAAGGCTTCTATCATGTGGAAGTGAACGAAAGAGGGGTTCCCAAACTTCATCGAATTAAACTGGAGACACCTCGCCGCTTCATTGTTTTAGAAGCTGAATACACTAGCACACACCCATCAGAAATCACGGAGAGAACGGTGCGAATGGTGAAGGAGGCGGATGAAGATGGTGCAATTGTTATCGCTATGTTGAAGGGTGTGCTAACCGCTGAAGCTAGACGTTCAGACGTAAACCTCACCCAAATTAGAAACGCAGCGGAGAAAGCGTTACTTGTGCGCCCCATTGTTCAATTAAGAGAAACCCAAGTGCCCGAGGAAGTTGTTCGTTCCATATTCACGGATGAACTAAAAGACCTAAAAACGAAAGCTTTCGAGTACTTCTTGGAAGTTTTTTCTGAGCATTATGGTAGGGAGGAAGCTGAAAAAATCGCTAGGCTCTCCGTAGATTTGATAGAGCCGTTGGTTAGGAAAGAGGAGCACCGAGTGAAGGAGAAGTTGGAGGCTTTCATAAAATGAAAATCAAGTCTGTGCAGCTGGAAAACATTCGGTCCCACGTGAAATCAACCATTTCCCTAGCCGACGGCTTCAACTGCCTCGTTGGAGGCTTAGGCACCGGAAAATCCAGCGTTCTCTACGCCGTTGACTTCGCCCTTTTCGGAGACCCACTGAGCAGAAGCTACAACTATCTCCTAAGAGAAGGCACTGACGGAGGTAAAGTCGCCATAAAGTTCACGTACGGCGGGAAAGACTACACAATTGAGAGAGGTCTTCAAAGGCAAGGGGAAAGCATTCGTCAAGACGCGGAACAACTGAAATTTTTCGAAGGAAAAAAGCTCATAGCAAGCATGAGAAATGAGGCGGTGGCTGAACAACTAAACCAAATCACCGGCATTGACAAGGACACTTTCCGGGACATCATTTGGGTGCGTCAGGAACACCTGAAAGAATTGTTGGATTCAACCCCACGGGAACGCCAAAAACACTTGGATGAGTTGTTTGGATTATCCGACTACGAAGCCGCATGGAGAAACATAGTAGGAGTTAAACGAGAGTATGAGGGCGAAAAGAAAGCTTACGAGCAAGACTACGACGTGGTTGGAATTGAAAAACTCCAAAAAGACTACAACCAAACTGTGGAAGAATTCTCTATTATTGAAAACCAACTACACGATTTGAAAAACCAAGTTATCAACGCGAAATCCGTCCTAGACGAAGCAACTTTCCGTCTCCAAAACCTTGAAGAGCTGAAAAAACAAACCGAGGGATTACGGCGAAAAGAGGCTGAGTTTCGCATAAGCGTTGCCAACAACGAAGACGGACGCACCAAAATCGTGCGGAACATCGAGCAGAAAAAAAACGTAATTGTGGGTTTAGAGCAGCGTCTAAAAAGAATGGGGGCAAACGAGTGTTCCCTCCGAAAACAACTTAAAGAAGTAAACGTCCAACCCAGCCAGTCCATCACGAAGCTTACGGAATACCTTGTCACCCTTGGCGACCAAATTTCCAGCGTCCGCGGTGAACAGGAAGCAACCAGAAAGGAGATGCGGTCTTCTCAGAAACGAATATCCACCTTAGCTGAGAAAAGCCAGTGTCCACTCTGTTTACAAACCATCCCAGAAGAGTACAAAAGCGCTCTTCTCAGCAACCTCCAAAACAAGAACATGGGACTCGAGGAAAGACTGGCTGAGCTTGAAATAAACTTCAAAGAGCTTAAACAGCTCCGAGGTACCGTGAGCAACGTGGTTTCAAACTTGCAGTTGCTAACACCCAGAATTCAAGAACTTGACAACCGTTTAATGGACGAACTGAAAATTTTGGATGAACTTAAAGACGAGTTAGAATCGAAGCGGAAACAAGCAGAAAACCTTCATGTCCAGCTGAAGGCCGTACGTGAGAAAATCAAGAAATTCGACGTCACCGAGTTGGAGTTCGCTCGGGAAATGCGTGAAAAAGCTTTCGAACAGTACTCTACTCTAAAATCTAGGTTGGAGATGACGGAAAGTCGAAAAAAGGACGTTACGTCCAGAATGAACGAGTGGAAAGAAAGATTAGAACGTGTCCAAGAAAAAATTGAACGTGTGGAAAATATTTCGAAGCTTCTTGAAATCATCAGTGGAATAAGAGGTGCATACCGAAGTATTCAACCCCAACTACGAAGTGAGTTCATTAAAATCCTAGAACGGTTTATCCAGCAAATCTTAGACGACCTCGTTGAAACCGCAGTTCCCATGTTCTCCGTAGAAATTGATGAAACCTACACGCCGTTCGTGAAAAGTGAGGAAGGCTACAAACGGGAAGTGTCTAACCTCTCCGGCGGGGAGCGAACCCTACTGGCTTTCGCTTACCGCCTTGGAATCGGTCAACTCATCATGCGGTCTCGAACTGGACATGGACTCTACATGCTTCTCTTAGACGAGCCAACTGAAAGCCTAGGAAGCGAAGATGGCTCCATCGAACGATTAGCTGAAGCAATTTCTCGGTTGAAATCCATTGAGCAGATAATAGCTGTAACCCACAGCGAAGTGTTTGCGGAAAAGGCTGAACACGTGATACATTTAGAGAAAGAAGCTGGAGTGAGCAGAGTGCCCCGTGAAATGGGACTGTAGCGTTTGTTGTTCCCTTTTGTTTTGGAGCTTGTGATGTTTACAATGCTAAAACGGAGTAGAAGGTTAGCCTTAACCGAGGGTGTGACAGCCGGAGTGATGTTTGGCACTGCAGCTATCTTTATACGTCTTCTTGAACCCCTCAATTTTTCGTCCATAGCGTTTTGGCGTTTAATCGTTGCTTCTGCAGTTTTAGGTGGAACAACTCTTGTCTTAAAAAAGCCTTTTAGTCTGAAAGCGTTAAAAGAAAATAGAATTCAACTCTTGGTTCTAGGAACCCTTCTAGGCCTCCACTTTATATTTTTCGTTTCAGCGGTCGCGGACACAACAATCCTAAACGCCACAGTGCTCGTAAACACCACTCCCATATTTTCCTTGTTTATCTTTATTCTCTTTTTTAAACAAAAACCATCTTTGCTGGCAGCGGTCGGTCTCGCCACCTCTTTCTTGGGGGTAACTCTGATTGCTTATGCAGATTTTTCTCCTATAGCGTTAAGCATTCGTTTGAAGGGTGATTTGGAAGCGTTGTCAGCAGCGTTTGTAGAGGCGTTGTATCTGAATTATGGCCGAAAAATAAGAAGTAAGCTCTCATTATTCTCCATTATGCTTCCAATTTATTTAGTCGCTGCCTTTACAGTGTGGCTTCTATGTTCTCTCACCGGATGTCCAGTTAACTTTTCTGTTCAACCCAACTACATTTTCTTTCTTGTAGGATTAGGGATACTGCCCACCGCTATCGCCCACACTCTCTATTTCTCATCCCTTTCAAACCTGCAATCCTTTGAAACCGCAACTTTAGCTCTTCTTGAACCCATCGGTGCAACCCTACTTGGACTCTTAATCTTCGCGGAGGCACCAGCCGCTCTTTTCGTATTAGGCGCCTTTCTTGTCTTGTGCGGAATCCTCTCAGTGGCTAAGGGAGAATAAGCTTTTTTTATGAAGTGCGAAAAGGAAATAGATAAAAAGAAGAGACCTTGGTATAGTTTGTTCGCATAACCTTCCGCTTTAGAAAATTTGGTGTAAACATGTGGTGAAGAAAAAAATCGTTGGAGCAACGGAGTCAGCGGCAGATCATCTGGAACGTTCCATTAAGGCTTTAGAAAACGATGATGAAAAGAAACTTGAAGGGCTGATTTGGCAGGCTGCAGCTGAGCTAGAATACACATTGTTCCTTTTCTCGGTGGGATATAAAAACGAGATTGAAAAGTCTTCGTGGAAACACCATTCCTCGTCAAAAAAACTGGAGGTTGAACCAGCGTTGATTGAAGCTCGAGATTTGGTTAAAGAAGCAAAGACTGGCGTGGACGCTGATGAACTCTCGGAGGCGTACAAAAAAACGTGGAAAGCTCGGGGGCGCCTATTGACTGTTCAAAAGATTCTGGAAAAGAAACGTAAAAGCGAAGGCAAAAAATGATTTTTTGAAATACGGTTGTTTCAACATATTATGTTTGTCCTTGACGAACAATGATGATTCTCACTTGGTCGCATGCGTCCTCACAGCAGTCGGCAATCATTTCTATCGATTCGAAGAGTTCGTTTATCAGCACAGCCACCCCAGCCTTCATTTCCGTTTCTTTAGCGAGCAACCGTCTTGCCTTTTCATGAAGGTTGTCCACTTTTTCTTCTTGTCTCTCCACTTGGTCCGCAGCTTGTAAGGCTTCCTCCGGTTTGTTCATCATACGTATGAAGCATTTTCGGACGGCGAAAGCGCATTCTTTAGCGCCGTCAACCATTTCAACGCAAGCCTTCTTTAAGCTGTTAGGCATTTCGTTCACAGAAAAAGCGTTAAGTACCCGTATGGCTTCTCTGCTCCAGTCGGCGATCATATCAACTTGTTTAACGAGGTTCATGAGGTCCTCTCGGTCTCCTGGGGGCAGTTCGCCGCGGGAGAGTTCATCCATCACTTTCCTCCGCATTTTGTCTGCTTCCTTTTCGCCGTTAACCACGCGTTTTGCGCCTGCTTTCATTTCTTTTTCGTTCTTTTTTGCGGCTGCCTTCACCGTCTTTTCTAGGTTTTCTACACTGCTTATGGTGGTTGCTAGGTGCTGTTCAACGATTTGCAGCGCTCGCTCTTCTCTTCTTTTTTTGAACCATTCTAAAAGCTCACTCAAGTGCTATTTCCTCACTTAAACCTCTGCTTGGATAGCTGAATATGTAACCTTTTTCTGGGGGGAAACTAACTGTAACTTTATTTCCTTCTTCAAACCATGTTCCAACCAAAGACGGTTGGACAACTACTACCTTACCCTCGTTTTCCAGCCTAACTTCATACCTTATGTTTGTGCCTTCAAACCTAAATCTCTCAATCCGTCCTAACATTGAATTCTTCCCCTTTCTCACCCCTTTCTTCATGTTAATTGTTTCAGGCCTGACAGCTAAAACAACACGTTCACCTTTCTCTTTTGTTCCGCCGGAAACATGTATTTTCAGTCCACCACGCAACTCCACCACCAACTCGTTTTTGTCCACTTTTATCACGTATCCTTCAAGAAAGTTGGACTCTCCGACAAAGTGAGCTACAAAAACATGTTGAGGATGCATGTACAATTCCTGCGGAGTTCCAACCTGCAAAATCTTTCCTTTCCTCATCACTGCAATTCGATCCGAAATCGCCATAGCTTCTGCTTGATCGTGGGTGACATGTATGGCCGTTAATCCAAGATCTTTTACGAGTTTTCTCAGTTCGTATCTTAGGGCGTTTCTTATTTTTGCGTCCAAAGCCCCGAGCGGCTCGTCGAGTAACAAGAGTTTTGCGCCGGCGGCTAACGCTCTGGCTAAGGCAACTCTTTGCATCATCCCTCCACTCAGTTCATGTGGAACTGCGTCTCTGCGTTCGTGGAGTCTAACCATCTCCAACATTTCATGTCCAATCCTTTCACCTTTTCCTTCTTTCCACGCTTTTACTCGCGGCCCATAGGTGACGTTGTCCCAAACATCCATGTGGGGAAAAAGAGCGTATGTTTGAAAAACGAACCCTACCTCTCTATCCTCCGGCGGAAGAGGATTAACCAATCTATCACCGATGTAAATTTCTCCTTCATCTGGCTGAGTTAAACCAGCAATCATC
>JAYEKF010000006.1:0-3069 GCA_034660895.1 Thermoproteota archaeon
TTCCGGCGAATGCACGCTTTCATCCGCCATCACAGGAATAGATGATTTCTTTTTCACGCGTGCTAGACCCCCTATATCCTCTGCCCGCACTGGTTGCTCCGCAAATTCCACGTTGAACCGCTCTAACTTGTTCAAGGCTTTGATCGCTTGAGTAGGAGTCCATCCTTGGTTGGCGTCGATTCGGATGGCAATATTTGGGCCAACCGCCTCTCGAATCATTTTCACCCTTTCCACATCCTCCTTCGGGTTAACTCCAACCTTTACCTTCAACGCTTCAAAACCTTTCTCAACCGCTTTGGAGGCGTCTTTCGCCATTTCTCTTGGAGCCTTAATGCCTAAAGTGAGGTCGGTTAAAACTTCTTCTCGAAACCCTCCCATTAATCTAAACAACGGCTTGCGGACGGTCTTGCCCATAATGTCATGCAAAGCTAAGTCAACAGTTGCTTTTGCACTTGGGTTGCCAGCAACCCACTTATCCATTGCGTCTACTATTTGTTCGATTCTTAAGGGGCACATACCGATTAAACGGGTCGCAATATTGTCCAAAACTTTTACAATCGTTTCTGGGGTTTCCCCAGTTACTCTTTTGGAAGGCGAGGATTCACCCCATCCAATCACGCCGTAATCAGTGAATATCTTGACAATTATGTTACAACTTTCCGTGGTGGTGCCCGCTGAAATTCGGAATGGTTCATAGTAGTTGAGAACGGTTCGATACACCTCAATCCATTCAATACCCAACCTATGTCGCCCAAGAAACTGTTGTTTGCTGCTATGGATAAATTTTGTCATTCCCGGCGATGTTTTCAAGTTTGCATTGTAGACGTTCGCGCGAACTAAACTTTGTGGCTCGGCTTTTTTTACGTTCTTTTTAGCCTTTTCTTTAGCTTTAATAATCCCTTTAACCGTAGCTTCGCTGTCAAGATTTTTTCTGTTGCGAACAACCTTGCCGCCGCATAGAGCACTATAACCGTGAAGGCTGCGACGTAAACGATGCCTAAACCTGCTATCAAATAATCCTCTGTAAACATCGCCCTAGCCGCCAACATGGGATGCGTGTATGGAATTGCAAGCAAGACGGTTCTTAAAGCCAACGGCAACGAGTTGATGTCCGTGAACATTAGAACGATCATAGGGACAAACAACACTGGATACAAGTAGCCCACCATGGCTTGTGCCCCTCTCACGTCCTCGGCGAACGCGGACACGATGATTGCTAACGACAAAGCTGAAACCAACGAAACGAAAAGCGAAGCACCGAGAAGCACGTATGCTAATGGCGAAGGCGCCAATCCGAGTTCCGCAAGACTGACCGATGTTCCTGTCTGGAAGCTGGTTGTAAATGAACTCATGTAATAGCTGAAGCCGAACATGTAAGCTAATGCCCCAACTGCTGCAACCACTACGGATCCAATCAACTTTCCCGATAAAATTGTAAATCGGCTGATCGGCAACGACAACAACGTTTCTAAGGTTTTCTCCTCTTTTTCTGAAGCCACAGATGTGGCTGCAAGTTGCATCGCAAAGAGAATTAGCATCATAACAATTATGGGCATGGTGATGAACTGTGACATAGTCACTCCGAAAAATACTTGTGGGTCTACGTCAACAGGTTTATCTTTAACGATTGACTTTGAAGATGTAACAAACAGGTCTGGAACTAAGGTTTTTTGGTACATGTCCAGCAAAGACTTTGTCGCCGAAGATTTGGCGCCTTCTGTTATTCCCTTTCCAGTGAACACGCTGTAACATTCCAATTTCGCAGTGAGATTCTCTCCTCTTTGTTTCGCCGTAACGTTATCGCTAAACCCATGAGGTATAACTATGAGTTCGGTGACGTTCACCTCTGACATGTAATTTATGGCTTCAGTGAGATTCACGGCAGAAACATTAAAAACTTCGATAACCTTGGTTAGGTTGCCTATAAGATATTTTGCTTCGGCGCCATTATCGCAGTCCCAAATCGCAACTGACATGTGTTGAAGGCTTTCTTCTGCTGACTTCATGGAAGTTCGAACTGCAAATCCCATTAATGGAAACATTATCAAAGGAACAATAATCATACCGATCAGAATCTTCTTATCTCTGACAAGCTCCTTAACTTCCTTCACAACAACATTACCTAAATCCCTAAACAAGACCCACCATCTCCGCGAACACTTCCTCCAAATTCGCAGCGTTGAACTTATCTTTCAAGCCAGCAGGAGTGCCTTCAGCGACGATTCTACCTTTATTTATAAGCGCCACTGTATCGCATAAGTACTCCACCTCAAGCATGTTGTGGCTGGAAAGCAGTACTGTAACCTTATTTTTCGCCACGTGTTGCTTAATGATTTGTCTAACGTGATAGGAGTGAAGAACATCCAACCCAGCTGTAGGTTCATCCAAAACCGCCAGCTTCGGCTTCGTCATAAGCGCCCTAGCCACCAAAAGACGCCTCTTCATCCCCTTACTATAAGTCTTAGTCTTATCCTTAAGACGTTCACCCAACCCAGAAATTTCCGCTGCATCCCCCATCATCCTCCGAACCAGTTCTTCATCCTTAGCGGTGAATTTAGCCATAAACTCCAAATATTCTAACCCGGACAGATTCTTATAAGACCCCGCTTCTTCCGGAAGATAACTTATAATTTTGCGTACTTCTGCCGCTTCACGCACAACATTGCGGTCGAAAACCTTAACCAAACCAGAATTAGGTAACAATAAAGTGGAAACAATTCGGAGTGCTGTAGTTTTTCCAGCGCCATTAGGGCCGATGACACCGTAAATCTCTCCGTTCTTAACCTTAAAACTTAAACCGTCCAACGCTCTGACCTCTCCGAAATCCTTCACTAAATTTTCCGCTTCAACAGCAAACTCCATGTTAAACACCAAGTTTACAACCTTCAAACCCACAGTTTGTATTTAAAAGTTTTTGAACGACAGAAACACTAAAACAAGACAATTTCCCGCTTTTTTAAGATTTCCGCCCACAAAATTTCCTTTTGAAAACAGTTCTTATACGCAAGACTTATAAAAACAAAGGATGAATAAAATGGTTCACGTAGGGGCGAAAAAGATGGAAACTGA
>JAYEKF010000007.1:0-3051 GCA_034660895.1 Thermoproteota archaeon
GCTGCACTGCTTCCGGTTATGGCCCTAGCCAGATTCGAGCCTGAAATCAATGACATCGTGGATTCTGTGGCTGCCAAGATTGAGAGAACCAAGAAGAAAGTGAAGGCCAACAGCGACGATGGTAGAATGGTCAACTTTCTATGGGAGAAACTGGAGGCTAAACTGTACCAAAAATACAACACCGGAAAGTACTACTTCCTAAACAGAGTGGACGAGAGGAAGAACCAGGAAGGAGAACTGATCACAACCGTTCCCAGGGCTTTGATTGCTACCCGCATTAAGGAGCAGACGGGGTTCACTTACAAGAAGATTCGCAAGATTCTGGACAGCCTGAGCATCGCACCGGACGACGTTCCGTCCAGAATCCGGGTGGGAGGGAGACAGGTCCGTGCTGTGTGGTTCAGGCCCTACCAAATGGAGAAGCAGCTGAGGGAGTTCGTTATGGATTATGAGAAGTGGCAGCTCTACAATATTATGGGCCTTCCTAAACGCTTAGACAAGGAGATCTCGGGTTAAATGACACCTGAAAGTGTGACAGGAGTGACAGATGTGACAGGTCCTATTGTGTGTGGGGGGGTCCGTAGAGGGTATACTGTCCAAGGGAGTATACCCCTCCAGAGAAGGGGTACACACACAGGGACCTGTCACAACCGTCACACGTGTCACAAACTGGAGGGTGGTTAAGGTAATAATTGTTCTCGGCAAGATTCCCACCAAGAAGATTAAATTCTTTGAGAAGGTGATCTTGCCGCTGTACAAAACATCGCCTAACGGGGTTAACACCGAACAGATGGAGAAGAAGTCCAAAGAGATTTTCGAGGATCCCATCAGCAAGAACACAATCAACTACCATTATTTGCGGCCTTTGGAGAAGATGGATCTGATCACCAGGGGGATGGATCCTGACGATAGACGCAGAAAGTTGACTAAACCGCTGCGCGACGAGGTTTTCACGGAGAAAGAGGAGATATATACTCTTTTTGAAAAAGGTGATATTTTCGCTTTGGAAGACTTGAAAGAAGCCTTTAACGAGCTTAAACAATTAATTGTTAGAGATACACATAGTAATAGTATAAAAATAAAAGATTATGATAACACGCCAATAAACATCGAGAAGTTGTATGAGGACTATTTCGCTCCAGACCTTATAGACAACGAGTGCTCTAACAATTATTTATCTGAGCAAGAAGAAAAGCCGAAACAGAAAGAGAAAGGCGAGAATATACCCGATTCCAAAAAGGGTACAACTGAGGAGTCTGGAGACGGTGATGGTGACGGAGAAGAGATTTCTAACCACAGAAAAAAAGAACAATCTAAAGACGGATTAAACGTAAAAACGGAATCAGAAAATCTGTCACAGGAAAAAGTTGATTTCCGTTTCAAAAGAATCCCACCAGCAGAAAAATGCACTTACTGTGGAGTCCGCAGTGTGGAATATGAAATACTGGATGTGTCCTCTAATCGAAAGTTGAGGAAGTGTATGAGTTTTTTTCGGGATATGCGGAACGACTACCCCACCAGCCGGTGGAAACGGGGAAGAAGGTGAAGAAATTGCTGACTTTGGAGTTTCCCGTGGAAGACAGGCAATGTTGGAGGCAATTTGAGAAGAAAGAAAGAATCAGCCAAAAAGGCAACCGCTACGTCAAACATAAAGGCAAAATCTACGTGTACCGGAAGCGAAAGCCTGGAGCCCAGATTGTTTCTGTAGTGAATGGAGAGTGGAAGGTTGTGGGCCGCGTGGACTGTGGCTTCCATCTATTCATAGGCGCAGAAGACCAGTTGAGCTATCACCAGTGGCAACAGACACCGGAAGCCAGGGAAGCTGGGAAGAAACTTCTAGAAGGCTTAGGAATGAAATTGGATGGTGCTTAGGGCTTTGGTGACTCGCTCCAACGATAAAACAGAGGATGGAGTAAAAAATAAGTTTCACACGTTAACCCCCATAGAACAAGGCGGTGGTCATAGAGAAATTCGTTGCCGGAACTGCACACACCTACAGTTGAAAGGCAACCCTCACCCTTTCTGCACCTGGCAGGGAGCCTACATCACCAAAAGCCTGATTGACCAACCCTGGATCTGCCCAGGCTACCACAAGAAAGAGGGAACAGGGGAGTTTGAGGGGTGAGCCACCTATCCAGTAAGGAGATCCAGGGCAAGCTGGAGGAGACCTTGGCTAGGCTGAAGAGGGACACGGGTCTGGGAAGCGATCTCAGGGTTGAGTGGCACCCCAACCTAGGCTCCAATAGGCATGGTGAAGTGAAAGAGTCGGTGATATACATATATGATGCGGATGAGGGTGAAGCGGTTCGCACTTTGAAGCATGAGTTCTGGGATTATCACATCACCAGGGAGATTGTGGATCCCCTCATCCAGTATGTGAATATGCAGAAGAATGTGATTGAGGGGTTGATTTACAAGAAGAAGGAGAGGGTTGTCCAGGGGCTTTCCAAGCTACTCTAAGGACATCCTTTCTTGAGGTTGAGGTTGTAGGGCTTCCCCAGTACAGCCCCTACGTTCGAACTGAACCGCACGAATAACATCCCCTCGCGGATATTGAAATAGATAAACTCTTAATGGCTACCAGTATCTAATTTACATTGTATGTTGGGTATATAGGTTGGGTTTGATGTCGGAAGATAGATATAGAGGAAAATCATTAGTCTTCGGCAACCTTTTGGATTTGCACAACATTGAGATTAAAGCCAAGTTAGAGATTGCAGCGAAGCTTCTTGAGGAGCTAAAACTTTTAGAACGCGGGGTATTCACGGCCTTCATCTCTTTTGTGCTTGCTGAGGCAGGTTATTACAACAAGACCTTTGCCGAATTGAATCCCCCTCATGAAAAGGAAAAAACACCGTTTACAACGGAATTTGATGATGAAGACTGGGGTTCAGAAGTGGATCAACTCTATGTTTCTGAAGAGTTTCGCAGAGACATGTCAGACGTTGAGAATGAGTCACTGAAAAAGAGTCAAGAATGGACAATAAGGTATATTGGTAATAAGAATAATCAGGTTGACGTAAAATTTCTTTCAGGAGACCCTTTTTGGTA
>JAYEKF010000008.1:0-2995 GCA_034660895.1 Thermoproteota archaeon
TTGCGAAGAACCAATCGAGGCGACGGTGAAAGAAGCGCTGCAGAAAGGGTACGTAAAGGAGGAGTGGCAGGCTTTCTTCATGGCTTTATCTCAAAAGTTCCTAACAGAGTTAGGTGTGCCCGAAGACAAGCAACGTTTCATTGAAAAACTGGAGTGGGAACGAGCACATTACTCAGTGCAAGGCTACGACCAAGAAGTTTATTTGGAAAGGTTGGGGTGGGTGGAGGTTTCCGGCCATAACTGTCGAACCAACTACGACTTGAAGCAGCATATGAAGTTCAGCGGTGTCGACATGCAGGTCTTTCAGGAATACGGAAAACCCATAGTGAAAGAAGAGATTATAGTAAAGCCTGTTATGGCGGCCATCGGTCCAGCTTTTAAAGATGAAGCATCTAAAGTGAGGGAACTACTTCTCGTTGCAAATCCAGAGGAAGTCGCCGACTCTTTAGGAAAGCAGGGATACTACGCTGCAAACTCCTTTAAGATTCTGCCTGAACATGTGGAGATAGTTACGAGAAAAGTGGAGAAACGTGGAAGACGATTTGTTCCTCATGTTGTTGAGCCCAGCTTTGGTTTAGACCGTTTAGCGTACGCCACGTTAGAGTACGCTTATAAGACGAAGGAACAGCGGACACTGCTAAGTTTTCCACGTGAACTTGCACCTGTACACATGAGTGTTTTTCCGCTAATGAGTAAAGACGGCTTACCAGAAAAAGCCAAACAAGTGTATCGGATGTTGATTAAAGACGGCTTCACGGTGGAATACGACGAGGTTGGGTCTATTGGAAGACGGTACGCCCGAGCGGATGAAGCGGGCACCCCATTAGGTGTAACCGTTGATTATCAGACGCTTGAGGATGACACCGTAACTATCCGCGACCGAGACTCATGGAAGCAGGTTCGGAACAGAATTGAAAAGCTTCCTAAACTGCTGCATGGCTATTCCCAGTACAAATTGGATTTTGATGAGTTAGGACATCCAGTGGGAATTCACTAACGATTAACTAGGTGTTCTTCGTTACCTTTTTTAATAGTTCCCGCTACTTTATGGTTGACTGTTAACTAGCGTATTTGAGAGGGGGAAAACGTGGGCTTTCCAGCGGAAACAGAGGAACGGGTTAGACGTAGAGCATTCAGCGTTTGCCTAGAGCATCTTAGAAAAGTTTTAGAAACAACCCGCAAGGTTCCGCAGATGATTGACTGTTTCGTAAAAGAGGATGTGACCTCAGCTCGGCAAGTTTTGGCTGAAATCCGAAAGGCGGGAGACGAGGTTGACGCCGCAAGACGTACGGTTTCAACTGAACTGGCTGAAATTGGAGCAATCCTCATCGGCCGAGAAGACTTTCTCCGCTTTACCAACCTAACCAGCGAAATCGCAGACTTCTCTGAAGGAATCGCCTTTCGATTGCTCCAAATCATGGAGCACAAATGGAAAGTCCCTTCGGATGTTAAAGAGGGCGTTGTGAAACTGTCCGACGCAGTGTTGGAAACCGTATTGAGGCTTCGGGAAACCACAATGGCGTTAAATTATGGTTCATCTAAAGCGTTGGAGAAGGCGAAGGAGGTAGAAACAGCAGAACGTGCGGTTGATGATATTTACCGCGATTTAGAAATCAAAATCATCCGTAGCAAAATTGAAACCCCCGCCTTAATTCTCTTGCGAGATATAACTCAACTTTTGGAGGATTCTGCGGACAAGGCGGAAGACGCATCCGATGCAGCCCGCATATTATCCTTTACAGTCTAAGAAGGCGAAAAAAGGATGAAAAAGAGAATCCAATCTGAATTCATCGAAAACTTCCTAGTTGTGTGGAATCCAAAAGACGGCGCTGAACTGTACAAACTAGGCTTCTACGGGAAACCCTTGGGCATTCCTAAACCAAAAACAGCCGAGTTCAATGTCCCCTTAGTTCTCGACCTCATGGAAGGGCTGTATCTTCTCGAAAAAGAAAAAATTTGTGTAACTGAAGGAGTGGAAAAAAATGACGTTAGCTTTGAGGAACTGCAAAACCAAGCCCGAAAACTCTACGAAGAGTTCGACTTAAAATACGAAGTATACCGAGACCTGCGCGGTCAAGACCTGATTGTAACCCCTGGCATCAAATATGGATGTGACTTCGCGGTGTACAAGTATGGGCCGGGTCTTGAACATGCTCCTTACATGGTTTCCGTGAAAAAATCTGAAGACGAGATTACAGCTACTGAAATAGTGAAGGCTGGACGGCTTGCCACCACTGTGAGAAAACGGTTCATCATCGCCGTGCCCGATTCAGCGAAGGAAAAAATTCGATATTTGATTTTTAAGTGGTTCAAGGCGTAGACAAAAAGAGATCGTTAAGATTAAAACCCGTGAGCCTGGTTGTTAGGGACGTGATGCGACAAAAATGGAGAGAGTAAGCAAATTCACACAGTTGATTCGACCCGTAAACTGTTTGATGATGGGCTTCGCCGTGATTGTAGGCGCTTTATTGGCTAAGCAGGAAAGTTTTTCTTCCCCATCGCTGGCGAATCTTATTTTTGGTTTTGTAACCTCGTTTACTTTAACAGGTGCCTCCATGGCAGTCAACGATTATTACGACCGGGAAATTGACGCTGTTAACGAGCCTAATCGTCCCATTCCTAGCGGTGTAATAAAACCTGGGGAAGCGTTGGTTTTCGCCTCCATTTTAACTGTAATAGGGTTCACAACAGCTTTCATGACGAACATTTCTTGTCTTATAACCGCAGTTATCGCTTGGCTTGTGTTTATAGTCTACACCACGAAAGGAAAACGCACTGGCCTCCCCGGAAACTTTTTGGTCAGCCTATGTATTGCAATTCCCTTTTTATACGGAGGATTTACAGTTGCGAATCAGCTTGAGTTTAGGGCGGTGACGCGTATAGCATTGTTTGCAGCTATGGCTTTCTTTTCTAACACTGGCAGAGAGGTTACGAAGGGTATTGTGGACGTTATGGGAGATAAATCTAAGGGTGTTAGAACCGTTGCGATAGTACA
>JAYEKF010000009.1:0-39152 GCA_034660895.1 Thermoproteota archaeon
AAAATTTAGTTGTACTCGTACTAAACGTTTCTAAGTAAAGTAAAAATAAGTTTTTTTCTTTGTATTAGTTTAGCGTTACAAAACTCGTCTGGTGAAAACTTGAATATTTGGACCTGCCCTAACCCTGAATGCCCTTACGACAAACCTTTACAGCCTAAACAGTCTTGTCCAAAATGTGGAAAAGCCGCCCAACAATTCAACTTTCAACAGCTCGGCAAGCTCTTTCAACGAAAATGGAAACTGCAGAAAGCCATCAGAAAAGCCGAGAAAATCAAGCAGGTGTTAAAGAGAACGAAATATTGTCCGAAATGTGGTTCCACCCAAGTTTTCTGGACCTCCGGCCTCCCTCAAACTTGGTCCTTGTGGGAATGCAAAAAATGCGGGTACCGAGGACCTTTAATCCTAGAAGACGGAGACCTAGCCGCTAAACTTCGAAAAGACTACAAAGCTTGTTAACAATAAACTCTTCCAAACTAGGCGACAACTGGATCAAAAAACAAACGTGAGCTACAACCACCCCCGTCCCTAGAAACCTTCGTTTTCCTCTTTTTCCTTCACTTCCTCTTTTAACACTATTAACGCTACCCGCTCTACCAGCACTACCCAACAAGAACGTAGACGAAAAAGCGAAGGAAACTTAACTGTGCTTCTTAAGTTCAGCCAGGGCGACTTCAAACCCGTGAGAACGGTTCCTAAATTTTCTTTCTTTCATTTTTCTCTTCACTTTAACCAGTTGTTCTTACTATTCGCTTCCGTAAGACGTTTAACTTTTTGGATTACAGAATACAACTTTTCATACAACTTTTTTCATGTCATAAGTATTGATAAAAGTTTTAGCTAAGAATCCTCCAGCTATCCTATTCGTTTTAGGATTTCTCTTACTCGTTTTTGGTTACACCAGTGACATAGGCGACATGGTTAGTACAAGTTGGGCTTTCATTGGTTTAGGAGTTCTTCTACAAGTTCTTTGGCTTGTGTTCACGAAAGGATAAAATGTAATACAGAAGACTAGAACGATGCCTCTTTTCATGTTAAAGAAACGGTTCTTTGAACAATTCAAATCTGGAAAAAAAGACGTGGAACTGAGAAACGTTAAGCCTCAACGGAAAAACAGCAGAACAGGAGATGAAGCTGTTCTACAATGAGGAAGAAACATAGTACGGAAAAGAACTTTGGACACTACCGATTCTTTTTCTTTAAGTTTACGAAGTGTGGTAAAAAACCGAATTCCTTAAGAAGTTGAATTATCCCACACCGCACAAGTTCAGCTTTTGAGGGATAAAGTCCAGAAGCTACTAATTCATCAAGGAGTGCATTTAGCTTCTCATCGATTGTCACTCTAATCTCAGGCATGCAACTACCTCAATATGCATTAAGTCCTTTTGGTGACCAGTCGAATTATTTATATATTCTCTACAGCGAGTATCCAATCAAATGGAGGGTAGATGTATGAGTAAGAGAGCTTTAATCTCAGTCAAACTGGTTCCTGAAGCATCAGAAACGCCAAACAGTCAAATTGAAAAAGAGATCCGTGAGGATTCTCAAATTCCATGGTGTGCCAAAATCGAGAAAGTAGAAGTCATGATGGAATGAACCGAGAAAACTAATTAGAACCCAGTTTTTCACCCCGCGAGAAAAACGCTAGGCTCCAAGATACTCTTTGACGCATCTTCTAAGCTCTGGAAATTCATCGAGAAGAGCCTTAATCAAACGCCAACGGATTTCTTCGAACTCATCCATACTTTGTCTTGTTTCGTAATACGCTATAAAGTTTATGTCCCTGCGTTGAACACACAAATTAAAGGATTTATCTTAACGCGAAGAAGGTTTTTCCAGACGCCGACAACATTTTTGAGGTTAAAAAGAAGATAAAGGAATTTTTTCCTAAAGACAAAGTGTTTATGGCTTTTGAGGTTGTTTAGAAACTGCTACAAGACCACAAGATAATCTAGATCTTACCAATTCCCACCCACTTGAGGTATAGTTTCAATACCCTTTTGGGGTAACTAATGTATTTTTACTTAACCAACGTTTCAAGGTTTTTACCTAAGTAACGTATCAAAATTTTGTTAATTTCTTCTCTAATTCTAGGATTCACAAGTGTTAGATTATATAAATTAGCGGCTGTGAGCACATCTACTTCTAAAGTCGGTTCATTATTTCTAGAGCAAATGGAAATTTCAGTTTCGTTAATTCTAACATTCGAATCGGTGGTACTGTGTTTCCTGAGCACCTTCAATCTTTCGTCATAGAATCTTCCAACTTCTATCTTCATGAAACGAATGCCTCTACACGCAATCACAATATCATGACGAACTAACATAGTGAGAACGATTTAAAAAATCTGGGTTAATACATATTCAGCGATGTGTGATGGATGAATATGAAACTTACCAAAAGAATGAAGAAAATTCTGATATTTTTGTTGCATCCAGAAAAATACCTTGAATGGTTTCACAAAAATAAAATCGAAACTCTGAACGAATACTCAACTACTGGGGAAGAACTTTACGTTTGGGACGTGCATATAGCAGCATTTTTGGAAAATAGACCTACTGGCTTTTCTAGCAACGAGAGATTCAGTTATAGGAGGACTTTCCAGATTTTAAAGAGACTTGGACTTGTTGAAAGATACGTCGAGGAGACAGGTGTGGTCGCTGCAAAATATAAGTTGACAAATGAGGGCAGAAAAATGGCAGAGAAAATTGAAAAAGAAATCAAGGCCTTCATTAAAGAATATGAAAATATAGTGTCCTGAAAACTGAAAAAATAACATCGTCTTTTTCCTTGGCATCTGAATCGTTAAAATTAGAGTTTTGCTTCACAAACTTCTGAATACGAGAAATGTGTCTAATTTTCTTATCGAGCTTTAGGGAACCCAGTTGGGGTTTATGCTGTAGAATTTTTTGGAAGTTTTGAATGTGGGGAGGATTTTTGGCGTTAAGCCTTACAAAAAAATTTATAATGGTAAAAGGTTACGGTTAAACTTGCATCCTTCTAAACTAGAGTGCACACGCAAATCAAAACATAAATAACAACCACCATGCCAAATAATACACTCCAAAAAGGAAAACTGAAATGCCAATGAAACACCGAAAAACCGAAAACAAACAACAACTCATAATCGAAAGAATCCACCACACAAAACGCTACAAACTCATCCTCAACAAAAACCTCTGCCAACCATGCCAACTATGCGCACTCATCTGTCCAAAACAAGCCATCCACACCGAAACTCAACCAAAAATAGAAGGAAAAACCCAAAAACCGCTCATCGACATCGACGAAAACCTGTGCCACTACTGCGGAATCTGCCAAGCCATATGCCCCTACGGAGCCATCCAAATTCAAATAAACGGTCAACCCTTCAACGCAGTTTTCGAAAAAGAAAGCTTCCCGCAACTCATACGAGAAATCCAAGTAGACACCACTAAATGTCCACTAGACTGCCATGAATGTGAAAAAGCCTGCCCCCTCAATCTGATCAAAGTAACCCTACATTCCTCCCAAGTCAAAGTTGACATCAAAAAACTTCAATGCCCTGCCTGTCGAATCTGCGAAATAAAATGCCCAAAAGACGCCATTAAAGTGCGAAGAATCTTCTACGGAAAACTCAAAATAAATCCAGAAAAATGTCCGGAAGGATGCAGAGACTGCCTCGACGTCTGCCCCATCACAGGTGCCCTCTACTGGTCTGAAGATGACAAAAAAGTCCACGTGAACGAGTTGTTCTGCGTGTATTGCGGCACGTGCCAACTGGTCTGCCCTGAACCAGAAGCCCTTGAGCTGCAGCGAACAAAAATTCTGCACACACCCGTTCGCTCTGGAGCATGGAACAAAGCTTTCGAAAAGCTGACTTCCACCAAAGAAATGACAAAAGAGCTGGAAGCAAAAGGATTTTCTAAGGCAAAGGAGTCCGTGGAAAAACTGCTCGCTTGGAGAGCGAAATGATGTCTACACCGGAAGAACCAAGAATTGGAGTTTTCATTTGCCATTGCGGCCTCAACATAGCTGGGGTTCTCGACATGGATGCGCTTGAGGAACACGCTAAAACTCTACCTAACGTAGTATACGTCAAACAAAACCGCTATACTTGCGCCGACCCTGGACAAGAGGAAATTCGGAAAGGAATTAAAGAACACAATCTCAACCGAGTAGTAGTGGCCGCCTGCTCACCACGGTTGCATGAGCCAACCTTCCGCCGATGCATCTCGGAAGCTGGACTCAACCCGTTTCTCTTTGAAATGGCGAACATACGTGAGTTTTCGTCTTGGTGTCATGCTAGCACCCCTGAAGAGGCCACAGAAAAAGCTAAAGACATCATCAGCATGGCGGTCGCCAAAGCGAGGTTGTTACGACCTCTCGAAACTCTGGAGGTACCTGTGACAAATGAGGTTTTAGTGATTGGTGGTGGCATCGCAGGTATTAGTGCGGCGCTTGACTTGGCGGACATGGGGTTTAAGGTGTATCTCCTTGAAAAAAGTGAAAGCATTGGGGGGCACATGGCTCAGCTTGACAAAACCTTCCCAACACTAGATTGCTCCATCTGTATTGAAGGACCAAAAATGGTGGATGTGTCGCGTCACCCTAATATCGAAATAATATCGTACGCTGATCTGCTAAGTGTGCAAGGCTACGTGGGCAACTTTAAGGTCAAAATAAGGAAAAATCCACGTTACGTTATCGATGAAAACTGCACGGGGTGTGGTGAATGCACGGAAGTTTGCCCCATCGAATATCCAAACGAATGGGACTTGAACATGGGTGTGCGAAAAGCGATATCTGTGCCTTTTGAACAAGCCGTCCCTCTCGTTTACACAATCAACATGGATTACTGTATTGAATGCTACAAGTGTGTGGACGCTTGTGGAGCACAGCAAGCTATCAACTTCGAACAGAAACCAAAAGAAATTGAACTGGAAGTCGGCGCCATTATTATTGCCACAGGCTTCGACATCTACTTTCCCTACGACAACAACTTGTATGGCTATGGCAAGTATGACAACGTGATCACCGCATTAGAGTTTGAACGATTAATCTTAGCTGCGGGGCCGACTGGAGGCAAAGTTGTGCGGGCTTCGGACGGTGAAAAACCGCATAAAGTAGCGATCATCCAATGTGTAGGTTCCAGAGATATTAACAAATACGAGTATTGCTCGGGTTTTTGTTGTATGTACGCTCTCAAACATTCTGTTCAGCTCAAGGAGAAATACAACGATGAAGTGGAAGTTTACATCCTTTACATAGACATGCGCACCAACTTCAAGGGCTACGAAGAATTCTACCGTCGAGCTCGCGATTTAGGCGTCAACTTTATTCGAGGCCGAGTCAGCCACATCTTAGAAGACTCACAAACGAAAAATTTGATCATACGAGCGGAAGACATGACGTTAGGCGAACCGCTAGAACTGGAAGCTGACTTGGTGATTTTGTCCACAGCAGCTATTCCAAAAAGGAACGCGGGGGATGTGGCGCGCATTATCACTATCACCCAGGGAAACAACGGTTTCTTCATGGAAAGCCATCCAAAACTTAAACCCATAGACACTCCAACTGACGGCGTCTTTCTAGCCGGAGCTTGCCAAGGACCGAAAGATATACCGTATTGCGTTTCGCAGGGAAGTGGAGCCGCCGCACGAGCCGCCACTATCCTTTCTAAACCTACTTACAGAATTGAACCTATTGTGGCGGTGGTGGATCCAGATAAATGTAGAAACAAAGAAATTAAGTGCGGCATTTGCGCGCAACACTGTCCTTACGGAGCGATTAAGGCTCCGGAGAGGCAGCCTGCTCAAGTTATCACGGCGACGTGTCACGGATGTGGGACTTGTGTTGCGGAATGTCCGGCGGACGCCATTACGCAAATGCACTTCACCGATGCGCAAATTTTGGCTCAAATTCGGGAGGCATTAAAGGAAAATCCGGAAGAGAAAATTTTGACTTTCATGTGCAATTGGTGCAGTTATGCGGGTGCAGATTTAGCGGGGACAAGTCGGCTGGAATATCCTCCTACGATACGGCCGATAAGGGTGATGTGTTCTGGACGCGTAGACCGAGATTTTGTGTTGGAGGCGTTTCGGATGGGTGTAGGTATGGTTTTGGTGTCAGGGTGTCATTTACCTTATGATTGTCACTATATTTCAGGCAACAAGAGAATGACAAAACGTATAAAAACATTGCAGAAGATGCTGCAGAAGTTAGGGGTTAGTCCGGAAAGATTACGAATAGAATACGTGTCCGCGGCGGAGGGCGTAAAATTTGTGGAGCTGGTGAAAGAAATGACGGGGCAGCTGCAAGCGTTAGGTAGAGAGAAAATTGAAGAAGAAAACAAGAAAGTTCGTCCGATTATCGAGAAGATGTTGGCGAGAAAGAAAAAGTAGTTGAAAAATTCCTCTTATGTTGAAAAAGGGATATGTTCCAGTTTTTCATGTGTGGAACCACTGCTAAGCGATTCTAAAGAAAATGGACATGTACAATTCATCGCAGTATTTCCCATCAATGAAACGTGCGTCTTTCAACACAGCTTCGGTCTTGAATCCACACTTCTCATAAACATGGACAGCCCTTTTATTCCCCCGAGACACCCTGAGGTAGACTTTTTTTAAACCTTTCTTTCTTGCAATCTCGAGTATAAACCTGGTGAGCGCAGCACCTAACCCCCTGTTTTGATAGTCATCATGCACCGCTATGCCCAACCAAGCTTTGTGGATAAGGGAGGGTTCAGCATGGAACGACAGTGTGGCGGAGGCAACAATTCGAGTCTTATCGCCTTCTTTAACCACTCCCAAGATGGGCAACGCCTTCTCATAGTTTATGTTGCTGGTCCATGCTTCAACCCTCTCACGCGTAAACGGTCTTACAAGAAAGCGCAAGCTTCTTCTTGACAGGGTGGAGAACATCTCCCAGAGCATGTTGGTGTCCGTGGATAGCTCCGGTCGGAGAAGAACCTCGGTTCCATCTCGAAGAGTCACCGTCTTCTCGTATTCCACGGGATAGCTGGACACGGCGATAACCTCCTGCTTCTTAAACAATTCTTATTTTTAATTTATTTTAATCTCATCTAAAACTTCTTCACATAAAGGTTTCTGGCACGAATTTGCTTCGCTGCTTGAGAACGATCTAAGTCGTTTTTTCACCCACTAACATCACGATTTTTGAGTACATTCCGTATCCAAAAGCTTCAATTTTCTTTCCGTAGCGGCCCCACACATCTTTAAACTCCGGAACAGCCTTGCCGTAGATGTTTCTAGCGATTTCGATTCCTTCTTTAAGCTCGATTGTCGCTTGCTTTGCGGTGAGTTTCTTATTAGTGTAGTATGCTTTAGTTTTCTTTAACACAACATTATTTTCTCTGAATATATCAGCGTAAATTTTCTTTGGTAAAGACTTGGCACCAAAGACTTTCCCTTCGACCTCTATAGCCAATTTTTGATCTTCTGTTTCCGCATCTTCAGGTGGAGTAATACACAAAGCTATTTTTCCGCTTGGTTTTGTAACTCTGACCATTTCCTTCGTGGTTTCTTTGACGCCTTCTTTCCCTCTTGTCATGTGAACGTCTCGCATACCTAGGAAACTGACGGCGAGATCAAAACAGTTCTTTGGAAAAGAAAGCTTTTTGGCGTCTATTCTTAGAATTTCAACATTATCCGCGACTTCAGCCTTTCTTATAAGTTCTTTTGCTCTATTCACATCCCCAGGGACGATGTCTATCCCAATTATTTCGCCTTTTTCCACCTGTTTTGCCATTTCGATCGCGAAGAACCCCCATCCAGTTCCGACATCCAGAACCTTCATCCCCACTGTAAGCTCTAAATCCCTACTGACACTCGTCCTCATTCCTTTTAACTTAACCCAGTATCTTTGATATTCTTCATCTGTAAGATACTTGGAGCTCATAATTCTCACGCTCGTATTCGTCGTCCTTTACCAGCTCTCGCATTGTAACCGGTTCGAATTTATAAAAACTAGAAGCAAAAACAGTTTAATAGGATAAACCTAGAGATTTAAGTGTCGCAGTTAGACATCTGTGCCTAAAGGCAAAAGAATAAAAGCATAGTAAAACGACGCCGCATCCACAAGCCCAAAAACGAATCATTTTATAGTAACGTTTTCTATCTCAAAATACCGCTTAACCAAAAAACGCAAACGCTCCGCATTACGTCCATTCCGGCCAATAGCCACCCCCTTATCCCGCGGATTCACAGAAACCACCGCAACCATCTTGCCACTGGGCCGCTCACTGATTCGAACCTCCTTGGTTCGCGCAGGTTTAAGAGCATTCTTGATGAACTGAGCTGGATCATCTGAATATTCAATAACTTCATGTTTTTTACCTGTCTTTCTTTCCAGAAAATGGATGTTTTTCCCGCCTTTTCCTATCGCCATACCAATATCTCCCTCTTTAACCACAAAAATGACACAATTTTGCTCATCACTAACAATACAGTCGCGCACGGTGGCATCGGTGACGCTTTCAAATAGAGCAATGTAACGTATCTCTGTGCTAGTGAACTTTATTCCACTAGCCATCGGCTTCCTCCGCCTTCAAATTCTTAGCCAACCTTAAAATATCAGATTCACCCGCGTCTCTTATAGTTAACGCTGAAATTAAGAAAGGCTTTCTACACGCCCTAGCCAAATCTACTCCGGTTCCTTCATATGTAATTACTGGAACCTTAGAAAGCTTACAATAGTATTCTATGTCCTCTCGAACTCTTGACGGACAATTCGCCGCAACCACGATAAGTTTTGCCTTTCCAATTTTACCGTTCTTTACGGCGTTATTAGCTCCAAACAACACTTTACCCGTTTTCAAGACGTTAATAATCGCTCTGTCAATATCAGTCATTTCTTCTCCTCTTTAGACATCGTTGACATGTAAAGATCCACCAGACCAGTGCCAATCGGTATTGACTGACCCACTATAACATTTTCTGTTACACCCCGCAACGGGTCAGTTTCACCTTTAACAGCGGCTTCTACAAGACTGGGAACTGTAATTTCAAAAGCCGCTCTAGCCAAAATACTGTCTTTTTCCCCACTAATTCCGTGTCTGCCAATCTGTCGTACATCACCCGTTGCAGTCATGATGTCCGCCACCAGCATGACATGGCGAACATCCACATCGAGACCTTGCTCATCTAACACGCCCATACCCTCCCTAATAATGGCGTTTCTAGCCGCCTCAATTCCCAGATTTTTAGCGACCTCCCGAATGTCGTTAGTAACTGTTCTTGCTGGATCCACACCTTCAATCTCGAAGACTGCAGAAAGGTTTGAACCATCGGTTCTTATAACCCATTCGTCATCTTCCTCGGTTACAAGAACTCTACGCACATCCATCTTGCGCCCGCGTAGTAGGCTACATACTCCTTTAATCGCTTTTCTTGAAAGCCTATCGAGTAGTTTGTTTCGTCTTTTGTGGTCAGCCCATTTTTCGGGGTTGATCACTATTTGATTCTTCTTCATTCTTATTGTACATTTTCTCAGTTGTAATGCTTTCTGCAAATCTTCAGTTGTAATTTCTCTTTCTTCCATTGCAGCGGGGTTAAGTTCTACAATAATTTCTTCACGTACTGGATCTTCGTAAATGGTGTGTGCAATGTCTTCCAGTCTGGTGCAGATGATGTTACGAGCGATCTTTGTAGCTTTCTTTTTGCTTTTTTGATACTTCTTTGTTAGATGAACGGTCATAATCGGGGTGGATGGTTTTCGCCTAGCATCTACAATCTCGATAAGTCTGGGTAATCCTAGCGTCACGTTTTGTTCTCTAACCCCGGCGTAATGGAAAGTTCGAAGCGTCATCTGGGTACCCGGCTCACCTATGGATTGCGCAGCTACAACCCCCACAGCTTCACCCGGCTCCACTAAAGAACGTTTATAATGGTTCAAAGTTAACCGGATAGCTTCATCCACGCCTTTTCTACTCAGTTTAGCTTTGCTTAACTGACGGTTCAACTCTTCCACAAGGAAGGGGGTGAGCTTACTCTTTACCTTGTTTAGATGTTGTTCTATGTACTCAGCGGGGGCAGGTTTTCTCTTCCTCACCATGATCTCTACTTGTTCGATAAGCCGACTAACGTTCACAGCTTTTCCGTGGTCGCTTTTAGCTGGGTCAATTCCGTCTTCTCCGTAATTAAATTGAATAATGTCTCCAACGGAATTTCGAACTGTTCCATCGTATTCGATGCGTAAATGCTCTAGGGCGTTAATTAGTCGTCTTTGCATGTACCCGCTTTGTTGCGTCCGCACAGCAGTGTCCACTAAGCCCTCCCGACCGCCCATTGCATGGAAGAAAAACTCAATAGGGTCTAACCCCGTTTGATAGGAGGAGTAGACAAATCCTCTCGCTTTCGGAGCTGGATCCCCTATCCTAAAATGGGGTAACGCACGTTTAACGTATCCTCGCATAATTCGTTTTCCCCGCACGGACTGTTGTCCTACGCATGCAGTCATTTGGCCAACGTTTAGGCTGGAACCTCTTGCACCAACTCTTGTCATGATGATGCCGGAGTTTTCCAAGCTAAAGTCTTCATCTGCAATTTTTCCAGCTTCGTCTCTAGCCTTAGCTAGTTCGTTCATTACGTAAATTTCAAATGAGTCTTCAAGGGTTTGACCTGGTAGCCTATGTAGTGTTCCCCTTCGATAATTTTCAATCAAATCCTGTATTCGATTTTCGAGCTTCTGCATTGCTTTGTGGATTCCCTTTTTCGCGGTGGAGGACAACTCTAACTCGTCGTAGGAGTAGGTGAACCCACGCATAGTGATAAAAAGCTTGAGAACTTGACAAATCTTGTCAAGAAACTCTCGCCCGTTTTCAGTACCGTAATCCTTGATAATGCGATGAAAAAGACTTTCTGACTGCTCTGCGCCGATGGATCGTTTGTCAATTACACCACACTTCAAGACGCCGTTTTTGATAACCACGTAAGCGTCGTATGGACATTTTTCGCGGAGACATTTAGTGCAACCATGACAGATGTTGGCTTTCAGTACGTAATTCAAATCTTTCGGAAGAAAGAGGCTGAATATTTGCTTTCCGGACCAAAGTGGTTCTGGCTTTTTAACTTCAGGCTCCGGCAAATTTTCCCTCCAACCAGCAGTCATCAGTAAACGACATACTTCTTCTTTCGTGAGGTACGTGGATCTTCTTGTGAGAAGGTAGGCGGCAGTTATGAAATCTCGGATGGCCCCAATTATTGGACCTCCAAATCTAGGTGAAAGAATTTGATTTTGTACCCGCATCAAGAGATGTGCTTCTGTCCGTGCTTCCTCACTCTGTGGTACGTGAAGATTCATCTCGTCTCCGTCAAAGTCAGCGTTGTAGGGCGGACAAACACAAAGGTGCAAACGGAACGTTTTATGAGGTAACACCCGAACGGAATGCGCCATGATGGACATCCGATGAAGGGAGGGCTGCCTATTAAAAATCGCAGTATCTCCGTTTCTAAGATGACGTTCTACAACGAAGCCGGGCTCTAAGGCTTCCGCAACTTTTTTTCGGTCTACGACAAACTCCAGTCGAATCCGTTTGCCGTCGGGTCTTATTACGTAGAGCGCACCGGGGTATTCATCTGGGCCGTTAGTAACCAACTTACGCATCTCTTCAAAGTTCCACTCTGTAACTTTTTCGGGGATGGAAAGTCTTTTAGCGATTTCAAATGGAACTCCTACCTCGTTAATGTCTAAGTTTGGGTCTGGAGTGATCACTGTCCGCGCTGAAAAATCCACTCTCTTCCCAGAAAGGTTGGTTCTGAATCTTCCTTCTTTTCCTTTCAGCCGTTGCGACAGAGTCTTAAGCGCTCTACCTGAACGATGCCTAGCGGGCGGAATTCCTGAAGTTTGGTTGTTAAAGTAAGTTGTCACATGATATTGCAAGAGTTCGGAAAGATCTTGAATAATAAGAGTGGGAGCACCCGCTTCCATGTTCTCCTTTAATCGTTGGTTAATGCGGATGATATCCACAAGCTTGTGGGTAAGGTCGTCTTCCGATCGGGCACCAGACTCTAAAGTGATGGAAGGTCTTACGTAAACGGGAGGAACAGGGAGAACTTGTAAAACCGTCCATTCTGGACGAGCAGTTTTAGGGTTAAACCCTAAAAGTTTAAGATCTTCATCAGGTATTCTTTCTAGCCTTTCGCGAACTATGCTTGAGGTTAAGGGATATTTCTGTGTTTTTTCCTCTTCTGGAATCTCTTCAAAAAATCTGGTGGGTTTTTCCAATCTTATTTTGTAATGCGGGGTGCCGCAATGGGGACATTCCTTGCTTCTTGCTTTCTTCAATAGGGCTTTATAGTATCTCTCTGGAACGATCCCTCGAATTTTTCGATAACGTCGGATTCTAGCCTTAATTTTGTTTATTTGATCCTTAGACAACAATATGCGGCCGCAGTTTCTGCAAGTGGCTCTTAGGAGGTTATAAATAATTTTGGCAAATTCGATGTGGATTATAGGAACTGCGAGTTCAATGTGGCCGAAATGTCCGGGGCAACGTATGGCAGTGTTTCCGCAGGTTTTACATCGCTGTCTGGGTTCTAATGTTCCTAACCGACCATCCATGAGCCCCGAAATTATGGGGGCGCCGTCCTCATCGTATGCGTCGGCAGTTTGGATCTCTGCTACAGAAAGCCTGCGTATCTCCTGGGGGGATAATATTCCGAACTGGATTTCATCTATTACTTTATGAACGGGCTCTTCCATCGCCATCTTAAACTCTCTCCTTTAATTTAAGGCGGGGAGACAGACAGAGACTCATTAATTCTTGCACGAGAAGCTTGAAGGCGTAAGAAACTTCTACGGGAGAAATTTTGGCTTTATCTTCACATAGTGGACATATGTACCTGCGTTGTTTAATGTCGTAATAAGCGATGCACCCGCAATTCTGGCATACATAAACCAAATATTTATCCGATTCTTCTAAAAGGCGGTCGCGTAACAACATAACAGCACCATGACTGATCAAGCAGTCCCGTTCCATCTCCCCAAAACGTAGCCCACCCCCTCTCGCCCGCCCTTCAGTCGGCTGCCGTGTCAACATTTGCACTTGTCCTCGCGCTCTTGCATGAATTTTGTCTGACACCATGTGATGAAGCTTTTGATAATAAACGATTCCAACGAATACGTCCGCAACAAATTTTTCACCTGTGACACCATTGTAAAAAATTTCGCGACCGGTGCGGCTGAAACCTAATTCGGTCAATGCTTGTTTTAGTTGGTCCGGGTTTTCATTGACAAAGGGGGTTCCGTCTATGGGACTTCCTCTTCCTGCAGCGATTTTTCCAGCCATAGATTCTAGGAATTGCCCAATTGTCATTCGGGATGGGATGGCGTGTGGATTAATTATGATGTCGGGGACGATTCCATCTCCGGTGAAGGGCATGTCCTCCTGCGGCACAATCATTCCTATAACCCCTTTCTGTCCGTGGCGGGAGGCAAACTTGTCGCCTAACTCAGGGATACGTTGGTCACGTGCTCGAACCTTTACTAGTTGGTTCCCTTCTCGGGTTTCTGTGATGAACACGTCATCTACGACGCCGGTTTCAGCGGGCCTCACGTCTTCTGACGTGTCTCTTAGAGACGGCCCCTTAACCTCAAACTCTTTATATTCCTCCAGAAATCGTGGGGGGCTTGTCCGTCCAATAAGAACATCTCCGCCAGCCACTTTTGATTCTAAGCTGACGACGCCGTCCGGTTCAAGAAGACGGTAATATTGTTCTCCTCTGTATCCCCGAGTACTAGGATCGGGCGTTGTGAACTGGTCTCTTAATCCACCTAAATATTGGCGGCATTCCGCGTCGTAAACGCGATAGAAAGTGGATCGCGCTAACCCTCGTTCGATGGATGCTTTGTTAAAGACAAGCGCGTCTTCCATGTTGTAGCCTTCAAACGGCATCACAGCAACAATACAGTTTTGCCCGGAAGGCCGACGATTATAACCAATAATGTTCATGGACTTAGTTTCGATTAATGGTGTTTGAGGGTAGTGCAGAATATGGGAGCGTGAATCCGCTCGATAAGAGGAATTAGTGCAATACACTCCGAGTGCCTGCTTAGCCATAGCTGCCTCATATGAGTTGCGTGGAGACTGATTATGTTCAGCATATGGTACAAGAGATGCAGCTACTCCAAGAATTGTATAAGGGGCGATCTCAATGTGGGTGTGTTGGGGGAGAACTTCATCGAAGTTAAGGGCGACATAGGTGTTCTCCTCTTCTTCAGCGTCGATGCATTCGACGACTCCGTTTTCAACCAAGTCTTTCCACGACCACTCTGCTGAACGAATTTTTTCGATGTGCTCTAGTTGTAGTTTGGGCGCACCGTTTTCTACAATTATAAGAGGGCGGCGGACACGTCCTTCGTCACAGTTGACGTAAATTTCGTCTTTTTCTCCGTAAATTTTGGAGAAATAGGCAATGTTAACTTCGCTGGAAACTTCTCCTCTTCTACGTTTATTTCTGAAACTTTTGACAAGCTCCTCTGGTGAGGCATAGTATCCGATAGGGCTGCCGTCTACGAAGACTTTGGCGCCGGAAAGCCTTAAAGTGTTGTTTGCTTCTTCAAGAGGAACCACACCCATATGATGCAAGGTTCGCTTGATTTCCTCCGAGTTCACACCGACAGAGATGCAAGCAGATAAAGCCAAGTTTTTCACTAAGCCACAGTTCGATCCTTCCGGCGTTTCATTGGGGCATAGACGACCCCAGTGGGTCGGATGTAGGTCCCGGGCTTCAAAGTTGGGTTGGCGTCGACTCAGGGGGGACTGAAGCCGTCGTAGATGACTTAAAGTAGATACTGTGTTTGTTCGGTCGAGAAGTTGAGTGACTCCAACGCGTCCTCTTCCCCAGTTGCCTGTGGCAAGGGCGTGGCGAAGTCGATTGCTAATAATGCCGGGACGAACAGCTATGGAAACCGTGATCATTCGTCCTCTTTTTTTTACACCCATTCTTTCAAGTTGATATTTTATGTCGCGGCAAAGGCTTCTGAACGCAACACGGAAAAGATCGGCCAGTAAGGCTCCTGCAACTTTTAAGCGTTTATTTTTAGAGTGATCCTTGTCGTCGGGCTTTCGTTTTCCAAGCTTTAACTCGATTACGCGACAAGCCATCTCGCCGAGAAATAGTGCTTTGCCGTTACGTTTATCCTCTATGCGGCCAATGTGAGGTAGGAAGTTTCGGTCAAGAATTCTTTCTGCTCTTCTGATGCGGTATTCTTCTACTTGTCCGTGTGCTACGCGGTTTCCGATGTATAAGATGGCTCCTTCAACTGTGTCAACGTCTTCGATGTCTTCAACTTCATCAAAGCAAGGCGCCAATTCGTTTTGTATTGTTTTTTCTGGAGAAACTGCTTCAGCGATTTCTCTGTCCGATTCCAGTCCAAGAGCTCGCATCAAGATGACGAAGGGAATTTTTGTTGGGACCCCTGGCATAGATAGGTGTATTGTGCCATCTGATTTCATACGTAGTTGGATTCTAGCTCTGAAGCCCACTGTTGTAGAGAATATTTTTGCTTGGTATACTGGTTTGGCGCCGCGTGTGTCGATGTCCAGTAACACACGGTTAGATGCTAGGTCTTCCATGGCGACCATGACTCGTTCAGAGCCGTTTATGATGAAGTAGCCACCTGAGTCGTTTGAGTCTTCTCCGTGTGAGATTAATTCTTCACGGTTTAGTTGGGATAGGAAACAGAGTTTAGATTTGAGCATTACGGGGATGTTACCTATTAAAACCAGTTCTGTATCCAGTTCTCTTCCATCGATTATTGGGGTCATTTCTACGGCGAGGGGAGCGGCGTAGGTTATGTCACGTAAGCGGGCTTCCGTTGGGTAAATCTCGTGTTTTGTTCCATCTACTTCTGTTATGTAAGGTCCGCTGATTCTGGATTGTGGGTCGATAATCCATGCTTGACCTAGCTTTATTTTGTATGGGTTTTCCGGGATTTCGATTTCGATTTCGTCTCTTTCGTTTATGATTTCTTGGATGCCGTGCTCGATGAAGTTGTTGTAGGAATCTAGGTGTTGTCGGACGAGGCCTTTTTCATGGAAGAAGGATTGAATGAGGGTTTGGATGTCATCGGGTGAAATTTTATCCATTTTTTGTTAAACCTCTAAGGTTTGTTGTGTAATCAGGTTGTGTTGAGTAGGATAATTTTGTATGGTTTGTATCAATTTTGGAGTTTCCTCCAGTTGGTTGAAGAAAATATGGGTTCCGATTTTGATTCCTCAACAATTTTTTCGGAAGCTAGGGACGTTAAACTGTGGAGCTTATTAATAAACATTATTGTTTAGTGGTGCGTGAAAAATTTTTTGTGCGGTGGGTGATTGGGTTTTTTGTTCTGTTTGTCTTGTGGTTCTGTTCTTAGTTTGCTTTTACGTACAGGTTAGATGAGAAAACAACATGAATTAGGTGAGAATTGGGATGTTTTCTTGTATGGAGTGGAGATGCGCTTAAGAGGTTGAACTGTGTTCTCTTTTTGTTGCGGTGTTTAGAGGTGGTTGAGAAGCGTGTTAAGGAACGGGTGACCATGGCTCATGGTGCAGGCGGCGCGGTGATGAACGATTTAGTTCAGCGTTTTGTGCTACGTTATCTCGGCGGCGGCCGTGCAGAGGTTGGATTAGAGATGTTAGACGACGCGGCGGTGATTGATGACGTGGTTTTGAAGTCTGACAGTCACGCGGTTAAGCCGCTGTTTTTTCCCGGCGGAGACATTGGGCGGGTGGCTATAGCGGGGACGGTGAACGACATTGCGGTTTTGGGGGCTAAGCCTGTAGCGTTGACTTGCGGCTTGGTTTTGGAGGAAGGCTTGCTTTTGGACTATTTGGAGCGAATTATGCGTAGCATGCGAGATACCTGCAAAGAAGCTGGTGTGCACGTGATCACCGGAGACACGAAAGTAGTGGAACATGGCGGTTTAGGCGGATGTGTGGTGAACACTAGCGGAATTGGGCGACGGTGTGAGGCGTTGGAAAAGAACTTTCAAGTGGTGAAAGAGTTTCGAGCGGGCTTTCGGACTCGTTGGGTTTTGGACTCCAATCTAAAGTCCGGGGACAAACTGATTGTTTCGGGAACAGTTGGAGACCATGGTTTAGCGGTTTTGTCGGCTCAGGAGGGCTACAGTTTCGGTGGGGGCATCATTTCGGATGTTGCGCCGTTAAATCATTTGATTGCTAAGCTTTTGGAGGTTGGTGGAATTGTGGCGATGAAGGACCCCACTCGTGGCGGTTTGTCGAATGCCTTGAACGAGTTCTGTGAAAAGTCGAAGGTGGGTTTACTGGTGGAGGAAGAGAAGATTCCACTTCGGGAGGACGTAAAAGCGGCTTCTGAAATGTTGGGAATCGACCCCTTAGAAGTTGGAAACGAAGGGAAAGTCCTTATAGGCGTCGTACCTGAAAAGGCGGAAGAAGTGTTGACGGCGTTGAAAAAGACGAAGGAAGGAAAAAACGCAGAAATCATCGGAGAAGCCACAGACGAGTTCGATGTAGTTGCTTTACAAACCTTGGTTGGCGGAAGAAGAATACTTGCCCCACCGGTTGGCGACCCAATTCCCAGAATATGCTAATTTTCCGAATTTGCAAGATTCTTATGTTCGAAGGATAAGCTTGATTAGGAGAATGTGCAGTTATGTCTGTAGAATAGATAGTTTCTCAAGTAAGGTTGGAGCTTAAAAAGAAAGGCAGTTAGGAAGGTGTGGAAAAAGCGAGACGCTTCTTTAAGCGCAAAACGGTGGCAGAGTTTAGGGAACAAAATTTTAGTTTTACCCCGAGAGTTCTCCTTAACCACCGCTTGGATGTGCTCCGCTAGTAGAAATAGAGTCTACTTCTTAGCGATTTTGAGTTATAATTCATTTTTTTGCTTCATAATTTAATTAAACCCAACCTGCAGTAGCCATACGTAGTTGGATTTCATCCATAATGTAGAGGAAAATTAAGGTTGTCTATGCGAAGAGGACTATCCATCTGGATACTAACAGCCGTAACATTCCTAGCCTTCTTGAACGCCATTTACGCACTCATAATCATTACACAAAACGGCTCCCAAACCGAAGTCATCTTCCCAATCACCGCAGACAACACGTTCGCGATACCCGTCTCCATCTATTTCTGGACATCCGTGTTCTCCGCATTCGCATTCCTCGGTGTCATTTCAATTGTCGCAAACCGCAAACTACCGCCTAACCCCGCCACACTGAAATTATTCGACGCTGTTGAAATTAAACTTCGGCAAAACCGACAAAAATTGGAGGGATCCATCAACGAAACCTTCGGAAAATTCGCCATGCAAACCTTCGAAATCGCCGAACGCTTCAACCGCGTCCTCACCCAACTAAAACAAACCCGAAAAGAAATTCGAAACGTTAAGAAAGTGAGAGGAGAAACTGCAAAATTGATGAAAGACCAAATGGAAAACCTAACGAAAATCAATGGGAAACTGGAAGAAGTGGAGCGTCAAATGGAAGCCCAAATGATACCTGAACCAATCTTAACCAGCCTATCGGACATAGAGGAAATCAGGGGAGTCGGGGAAAAAATAGGTAAGGAACTAAAAGCTGCAGGAATAACCACAGTTTGTGAACTTCTCACCGGAGACCCACTAACAATCGCTGAAGAAACCAAAATATCAAAGAAAACAATAGAAAAAATACAGACAACCGCACATCTGTTTATGATTCCCGGACTGGACGAAAACAAGGCCATCCTGCTTCAAAAGGCGGGAATTTCCTCCATAAACGACTTTGCACATCAAGATCCGATACAACTCTGCAAGAAAACTGCAGAAGTTGCGGAAAACAACGATGAGAAACTCACAATTGAAGAAGTTGCTTCATGGATAAAGTTTGCTCGGTCTTGCTTTTACCACCCTTAGCCGTGAGAACAGCTATTTGCGCCACAAATCCGAAACTTTCCCTGCTTTAACGAGTTTCCACCTTCCAAGCCAATCTTTCTTGTAGAAATGGTATAAGCCACATTTTGGGCACTGCAAAATTTTCCTACCCTGCTTGAAATCCAACTCAAACAGCTCTAAAACCTCACCGCAATCAATACACTTACCCTTAAACCGTTTACCCTCCTCATGAGTCATACCAAACACGCACCGGGCCACTCATTTAAACTAGGATTAATTATATTAATAGTTTGAAAATAAGAACAATTTGGTGGAAGCGTAATCTACACCCAAGACATCTTCGAGAAAATAAAGGCACTAATAGGATAAATCATGATTTTGTATGTTTCGCCCAGATTCGGCAAGTGCCTTCATTTGAAACCATGCAGGGTCCCCTCGGCTTATCCGGTCTACAAGCTTTCATGAACAACGGGCACTCGTTCGGCTGGACTTTCCCAACAATCACTAAATGACACTTGCAACCTGGCACCAAATCTCTGCTTTCCTTTATTTTTACACCAAATTTTTTATGAGCATCGTACTTCTGAAATTTTTCTCGTAATGCCAAGGTCGAATTCGGCAATCGGCCTAGCCCTCTCCAGCCTCCCTCCACCACTTGAAAAACCTTCTTCATAAGTTCTTGTGCACGGATGTTTCCTTTCCACCTAACCACCCGCCTATACTCATTTTCCAATTTGGCCTTTCCGTCTTTTAGTTGTTGCAACAGCATTGAAACTGCAAACAACACATCTAACGGTTCGAAGCCCGCCACCACCGTGGGCATATGATACTTCTGTGGAAAAATTCGATATGGTTCCACGCCGATAATTGTGGAAACATGACCTGGAGCGATCCAACCCTTGATTTGTAAACCCTCTATTTCCATCAACAACTCCATAGCAGGGGGGATCAGCCTATGCGCCACAAGAAACGAAAGGTTCCTAGGCGGCTTGTTTAAGACCTCCACAGCTGTGGAGGGCGCTGTGGTTTCAAAACCAATTGCGAAAAACATGAACTGCCGCTTCGGTTCTCTTTTCGCCATTTGAACTGCATCGTGTACCCCATAAACCACACGGACATCTCCACCATCCGCACGTGCATCTTGCAAAGACCGTTCTGAGCCTGGAACCCTGAATAAATCTCCGTAGGTTGCCACCGTTACGCCGTTTAAGGCGAGTTGGATTGCCTCGTCGATTTCCGCCGCGGGAACCACACAAACTGGGCAGCCGGGACCCGCGATGACTTCTACGTTGTCTGGTAGAAGCGATCTTAATCCGTAGTGTGTGATTGTCCATTCATGTGTGCCACAAACATGACAAAACTTCACTGGGAAAGGAGGCGCTAAATCTTTAATGCGTTTTGCCACACGCTTAGCTAAACGTGGGTCGCGAAATTTCAGTGTTTTATTCACCAAGCCGTTCCTTCTTTCCCAATGATCGTAACTGCCTTTTAATCAAACAGTTTACGCGTTTTCTTCGGAAAAATCAAGAATTTCATTCCACAACAGCAACGTTTCCTCTGCTTCTTTCTCATCTATCACTTGAATGGCGTAGCCTGCGTGAACCAAAACGTAGTCTCCAATCTTAGCATCCACTAACTGAACGTTTACATCCCGCAAGACTCCTTCCCCAAAATCAACCTTAGCTTGGGTTCCGTTTAGTCGAATAACTTTAGCGGGGATTGCTAAACACATGGCGTATCACCTTATGGTTTTCCGAGCGCCTTTTTAATATCTTGGATGGCCGTTTTGTCTTCTATTGTGGAAACATCACCAAGCGGTTTGTTGATTATTAAAGCTTTAATTAGTCTTCTCATGATTTTTCCACTTCTTGTTTTCGGAATCTTATCAACGAAGAAAATGTCATCTACAATTACTATGGGTCCCAAATTTTCCCTAACCACCTGTTTAAGCTCTTTTTTCAACTCGTCGCTACGTGTGCGCTGCCCCTTCAAAACCGCAAATGCACACGCTACTTCCCCTCTTAACGGGTCTGGTTTTCCAACAACCGCTGCTTCAGCTACAGATGGGTGAGACAGCAAAGCGCTTTCGATTTCTATGGTTCCAATTCTATGAGCAGCTATTTTAATCACTTCATCTGCTCTTCCAAGGAACCATATGTATCCGTCTTCATCCCGCATAGCTGCGTCTCCAGTATAGTAGCAGCCTGGTATCCTGTTCCAGTACTCCTCAACATACCTCTCCTTGCTTCCCCAAAGACTGGGTGTCAACCCAGGAAAAGGTCTTCTACAAACGAATTTGCCTTCTACACCTACGGGAAGAGATTTTCCTTCATCATTAACGATGTCTCCGTCGACTCCAGGTAGACAGATAGTTGCGGACCCTGGCTTTATAGGCAGCATCGAAATTCCGTAGGGGTTGCCCACCATTGGACCGCTGCTCTCCGTTTGCCACATATGGTCAATCACAGGTATCCGATTTTCAAAAACTGTTTCTTGAAGCCATTTCCACGCAGGTGGGTTCAGCACTTCTCCGGCGCAGACAACCAGCCTTATGGAGCTTAGGTCGTGTTTTCTAGGCCATTTTTCTCCGTGTTTCATTAAAGCTCGGACGGCGGTTGGCGATGTCCAAAGTTGTGTAACCCGGTTTCTTTCAGCTGTTTCCCACCATATGTCTGGTGTTGGGTAATCTGGCACTCCCTCATACACGATTGTGGAGCAGCCGAAGAGCAACGGGGCGTAAACCACATAGCTGTGCCCCACTATCCAGCCTATATCTGAGGTGGACCACCATACATCGGTTGGTTTCATGTCGTAAACCCATTTTCCCATGGCGTAAATGTAAACCTGATAACTTCCATGCGGTTGGACGGTGCCCTTCGGCTTCGCCGTGGTTCCAGATGTGTAAAGTATGAAGGCTAACTCGTTGGCTTCCATTGGAACTGCTTCAGCATTTATCCCTTTTCCCTCATTCAGCGCTTCTTCCCAGTAAATGTCTCTTTTCGGCGTCATAGGGGGCTCTTCTCCAGCTCTTTTCAGCACGACTACACGCTTAACTATTTTCGCTTTTTTCAGCGCTTCGTCTACAACCCTTTTTAACCTAACCACCTTGCCTTTCCTGTAGCCGACATCCGCGGTGAGAACAATTCTTGAGTGTGCATCCATTATTCTTTCTGCTAGGGCGCCGTATCCGAAGCCTCCGAAAACAACTGAGTGTATGGCGCCTATTCTGGTGGTGGCTAACATCGCAACTATGGCTTCAGGCGTCATGGGCATGTAAATGGTGACTCTATCCCCTTTCTCCACGCCTAGCGCTTTCAATCCCGCTGCAAGCCTTTTCACTTGTAAAAACAGTTGGTTATATGTTAAAACTCTGCTGGGTTTTCCTTCCCCAGTCTCCCAAATAATTGCAGCTTTGTTTCCTTCTCCCCTATTTACGTGGTAGTCAACACAGTTGTAGGAAAGATTTGTTTCACCGCCTTTAAACCACTGAAAAAACGGATAATTCCACTCAAACACTTTATCCCAACGTTTAAACCAGTGAAGTCCCTCAGCCGCTTCTCCCCAAAATCCTTCCGGGTCCTCTAACGCTCGATTCAACATCCACTTGAGATGTGGAGGATACTGTATTCCCTGCGGCTCCTTCATTATGGACCCCCTTTTGAATGTCCATTACAAATCACTGCTAAATAAATTTGTTACTGTTAGTTTATCCAAAAACCAGCGGCTGCCGCTTGTCCAAATGAGATTCCTCCGTCGCCCGGCGGGACTTGTTCATGAACTAGAAATTGTAAGCCGTTATTTTCTACTGCTCTACGGATTGTTGAGGTAATATGTTCGTTGTGGGCGACTCCTCCCGAAAATCCTATGTTTTGAATGCCCAGCCTCTCCGCCTCTTGGACGGCTAACTCCGCCAAACTTCTTGCTAAATAAGACTGCGTAGAACACGCCAAATCCGCTATGGAATGCTTGTTTCTCTGTTTGAAAACTTCATAAACCATGCTGGTGGTCTCAACCACATTGTTTTTCAGTACCGGCTTCAAACCAAACACGTCTTTCCCTTTTGTAGCGGTGGATTCCAACTTCATAGCCGGCTCCCCTTCATATGTTCGTTCGTAGCAGACGCCTAGTATAGCGGAAACGGCGTCTAAAACTCGACCGCAACTCGTGGTTTGGATGAAACTTTGTTTTTCAAGTTGCTTAAGAATGATTTCCGTTTCTTTCCGACCGTGTGGGAGATGGTTGCTGTTTGAGAATAACCATTCTTCTATGTTTCCCTCTTTATACAGTATTCCAGCAGCCATTCGTAGGGGATAAGTGGTGGCGAGGTCTCCGCCAACCAGAGGCTGCTTTTGAAGATGCCCTAGCCGGTTGAAGCCTTTCTTGTGGCAGTGAAGGATTTCGCCGCCCCAAGCCTCACCGTCAGAGCCGTAACCATAGCCGTCGCAGGCGATGCCGATTATCTCGTCGATATTATGTTCAACCATCAAAGCTGCGATGTGTGCGTGGTGGTGTTGAACCGGAACCACTGGACAGGCGAATTGTTTTGCTAAATCTTGTGCAAGTTTTGTGGTGGTGAATTTTGGGTGTAGGTCGCAGGCGATTATTTTTGGTTGGCTATTCGTTAATCTAATCAAATGTTCAGTGGCTTCTTTCAGAAACTGTAGAGTTTCAAGGTTTTCCACATCCCCTATGTGCTGTGAAACAAACGCTTTATCCCGTAACAGAATACATGAGGTTACGTTCAGTTCCGCTCCAACTGCTAAAACGCATTCACGGGTGGTCTTTTTAAGGTGAATAGGAGCTGGAGCGTAGCCTCTGGACCGCCGAATCAAGCTGGAATGTTGGTTGTGAACACGGATGACGGAGTCGTCACATCGTTGGGCAATCACTCGGTTGTGAAATAAGAAGTAATCAACCACGTTTCCAAGCCTTTTCAACGCTTCATCGTTTTCTTTAACGATTGGTTGGTTTGGAGGGTTAGCGCTTGTCATAACGAAAGCGGGCTCCTTCACCCGATCAAATAGCATTACGTGTAAACCGGTGTAGGGAAGCATTACACCAACGTTATGCAAGCCGGGGGAAATCAAACCTGAAAGGTAGTAATTTTCGCTTTTCCTCAACAAGACAATAGGTCTGATGTGGGAGGTAAGCAACTCCGCCTCCTTTGGGCTGACTTCCACAAATGATTCGGCGGCTTCCAAGCTACAAGCCATTATGGCGAACGGTTTTTTGCTTCGATGTTTAACCCTGCGCAGCCGAGCTATGGGTTTAGACAATGTAGTTGCGGAGGCAACATGAAAACCTCCGTAGCCCTTAACGGCTACAATGTAGCCTTCCTCAAGCAGCCGACCGGTTTCTCGGATAGGGTCGTCATGCTCGATCTGCTCTCCTTCTCTTGTTGTTAAGTAAACTTTTGGACCGCATTTGCTGCAAGCTACGGTTTGCGCGTGGAAACGACGGTTAATCGGGTCTCCATATTCTTCACGGCAGAACTTACACATAGGGAAAGCCCGCATAGTAGTGTTTCCTCTATCGTAGGGGAGCCTTTCAATGGTTGTGAATCTTGGACCGCAGTTTGTACAAGTGATAAAAAAGTAGTTGTACCGCTCGTTTTCTGGGTTGCGAAGCTCCCTTAAACATTCGTCGCAGATTGCAATGTCAGGAGGAATCACTGATCCAGAAAGTTCAGCTTTCATAGAACTTTTTAATATAGTGAATTTCCGAAATTCGTTTTTGTCGTTTAAATATTTTACAAACAAATCGTGAATTTGGGAGAGAGGTGGCTTCTTTTGTTTCAAATCTGCTATAAATCGTTTGACATTTTCTCGTTTTCCTTCAACAACTATTTCTACGCCTGCATCACCCATGTTTCGAACATAACCAACCAGTTTGTTTTTCACCGCGTTTCGGTAGATAAACGGTCGGAAACCAACTCCTTGAACAACGCCGGTCACTCTAATTTCAGCGCGCACTGGTTGTTTCAACCCCGTTACTTTGTGCAGTTCGGCGTAAGCGCCCCAAAATATCTTTTGGTTCAACTGTACGCAAAAGCATTCTGCAAGTTGCAACGGTCTTTTTAGTTACGTGACAATGAAAACATTTATCTTTACCGCGAGGTTCGCCGTGCTCAACTTTCTTCTTCATGTCGTCAGAATGTTCGGTGACCAATCTATTGATCATTTTTCCACAGAACTATTAACTATTGTGTCCAGTAATATCCTTTTTAATGGAAGTGATGAAAAATGGGCAGACCTCGCGGCTTCATCATCGTTTGGTTGTTGATGTTTCTGATAACCTTCGCGGCTGCTATGGTGTCTCCGCCAATCCCGTACATTATTAAGGAATTCTTTGTTGAAGAGTGTGCAGACGAGGCTGCGATAGAAGAAGCTTCCGCTGCCGCGTTCGGTATAATTATGGCTGTAGGAGCCGCCGCTTTAATGTTAGGAAATCTCTTCGGCGGTTTTCTGGCTGACATTCTTGGTAGAAGAAAAATTGTATTTGTCTCCTTCACTGTTTTGGCATTTGGTTGCGCGGTTTTTTCGGTGGCGCCCAGCCTTTTCTGGTTGTTCCTTGCAAGTTTCATTGAAATGTTCGCCGTCGGTTTGTCCAGCCCAGCTTTCAAAGCGTTGGTGGCTGACTACAGCACAAAACGTTCACGGGGCGCCGCTTATGGCACTTTTAATTTGTCTTGGATTACCGCTCAAATTCCAGCTCCACTAATTGGCGGCGTGCTCTCACAATTTCTTAGTTTAAGGATGCCGTTTAATGTTGCAATAGACATAGCCTTGTTAGGCTTATTTTTCTCTCTTTTCGTTGTTGAACCAAGACGTGCACCAAAACTTGAAACTGAACAAGTTGATGATGCTCCGACGATGAAAACCACCATGCCACTTAAGAGGGTAATAGCGATTTTCGGGTTAACAAATCTGTTAAATGGGTTGTTGAACGGCGTTATCGGACCGTTAATGAACGTTTTTCTCGTATTTAGATTAAACGCCAACCCAAGCGAGTTTGGAATGGTTTCATCGCTTGCTTTCGGCGTTACGACAGGTCTTGTGCAGATTCCAGGCGGAAAGCTAGCAGATAAAATTGGTAGAAAACCTCTGGTGCTGTTTAGTTTTCTAGGTGCACCCCTTGTCATGGGTTTAGCTATGACTCAATCAATTGCTCAGTTCACCCTTGTAGTTGCAGGGATATGTGCGATTGGAAACATAAGTTCACCCGCTGTAAGTGCGTGGCTGATGGACTTTCTCCCAAAATCCAAACGTGCCAGCGCCTCAGGAATTATGGGCATGTTGAATGGAGCTGGCAGGACAACTGGTCCCGTTATAGGAACCGCCGTGTGGAACTATGCGATGCCTAATGTTGTGTTACCATTCGGAGTGGTGACGCTTCTTTGGCTTGCTTCTTTTCCGCTGTATTTGAAACTTGCAGAGACAAAAAAGAAAATAGGGTGACAGCTACATACAAACAAGAGTTATCATGCCTGCAGGTAACCTCCACACCTAACTGCTATCTCAAAGTTTAACAACTATTCTTTCATATTCTTCGTAGAAGGTACCTGGGGATCGTCAATTTTTGTCTCTCGTAAGCGGAACTCCCACTCGCACCAATGGTCAGGCGGCTTGTCGTCCGGGGGCAAACCTTGCAGAGTACTTGATGTTTAGGTTCAACTCTTCCGCAAAGCTTTTCAAGTAGCCAAAACGAACTTTTTTTACACGGGAAGACCTACAAGCACATCCTGAGCCTACTCGTAGCGCGTGATGTTAAAATTTTGGCATAAAAACTAATATTCAATTCCTTTCCGAGCTTGGTAGCCCTTGTTGAATGGATGTTTAACCTCTTTCATCTCTGTAACTAAATTAGCGGCTTCAATTATCTCCTTAGGTGCATAACGTCCAGTTAATATGAGTTCGACATGTGTCGGCTTGTTCCTTATCAATTCCAGAACTTTTTCAAGATTTACCAGCTTCAAGTTTAGGGCTACGTTAATTTCGTCTAGGATAACTATGTCGTATTCACCGCTTTTAACCACTTCTTTAGCTAAAGCTAAAGCTTCTTCTGAAAGTTTAACATCTTTCTTATTTGGCGGTTTTTCCGTCACGAATCTGCCTCTGCCAAAAGCTTTCAGCTTGAGGTTTGGAAGCTTGTCTACTATGTAGAGTTCGCCGTAGTCGAATCCGCCTTTAACAAACTGAATTATATAAACCTTGAATCCTCTGCCTATGGCTCTTAGGGCAAGTCCAAAAGCCGCTGAAGTCTTGCCTTTTCCATTTCCAGTGTAAACTTGAACTAGTCCGTTTTCTAGCTTGGGCATTGACACAACACCCTTCTAAACTTGCTTTCTAAATTTTTCGTTTAAGATTTTTTCAGCTATAGAGGCAGGATCCATTTTTCTTTCCAGAATTTTTTGCAGAAACTCTTCAAATTTTCTTTTTCTTTTCAATTCTTCTATTATTGAACTTGCCACTTTCTCTTTTATGGCTTCTATAAGTTCGACTTCAGCCTTTTCTCGGCTTCTTTTACGCTCTAACTCTTTTTCTAAGAACAGTCTATGCTCTTCGATTTTTTCGATAAGTTGTGGGACGCCTTCACCTGTGAGAGCTGTAGTCTTTAGGACTGGTGGCTTCCACATCTTTTCCTTATTGTTTAACTGTAGCATTGCTTGGATGTCCATCACAGCTTTGTTGGCATTTTCACGGTCAGCCTTGTTTACGACGAAGATGTCGCCTATCTCCATGATTCCAGCCTTTATTGCTTGTATCTCGTCTCCTAAGCCCGGTGCAAAAAGAACGACTATTGTCTCAGCTACTTTGATTATTTCCACCTCGGATTGCCCAGCACCAACGGTTTCCACGATAACTATGTCTTTACCTGCGGCATCCAAGACTTTTACAGCGTCTTTTGTTGCTTTGGCTATTCCTCCTAGATAGCTGCGGGTTGCCATGCTACGTATAAAAACACCTTGATCTGTGCTTAGCTCTTGCATTCGGATTCTATCGCCTAGAAATGCGCCGCCTGTGAAGGGACTTGTTGGATCTACAGCTATAACGCCTATAGTTTTACCTTTCCGTCTATACTCGCGTATAATTTTATCTATGATTGTGCTTTTTCCTGAGCCGCCTGGTCCAGTTAACCCTATTATGTGGGCTTTGCCGGTGTGAGGGAAAATTGAAGCGATCAGCTCTTGTGCTTTAGGGGCGTTGTTTTCGATTGTTGTTATTGCTTTAGCTATGCTTCTTCGGTCCCCAGCTAGCACGCCTCTGGCTATTTCTTCAATTTTCGGCAATATTTGCACATTCTTATGATTTAGGTTCTTTTTGGAACATTTTCAAATACGAACTGAACTATTGTCTCTGTTGTTGTTCCCGGTCCAAAGATTTCTTTTATTCCAAGTTTTTTCATTTCTGGGATATCTTCTTCTGGAATTATGCCTCCAGCAACAACAAGCATGTCTGTTAAGCCCTTCTGCTTTAGTAGTTCAATTATTCTCGGGAAAAGGGTTTTGTGGGCTCCTGAAAGGATGCTTAACCCTATTACATCTGCATCTTCTTGGAGGGCTGTTTCAACTATCTGTTCAGGGGTCTGCTTCAAACCAGTGTAGATTACTTCCATTCCAGCGTCTCTTAACGCTCTGGCTATGATTTTTGCTCCTCTGTCGTGGCTGTCTAGGCCTGGCTTAGCGATTAAAACTCTAATTTTCCTTTTATTTTGCATGTGTTTTTCCTCTTTAGATTACGATTAGCTCTTTATATTCTCCGTAGATTTTTCGAAGCACATCGCAGATTTCGCCTATTGTTGCGTAGGCTTTTACGGCATCAATTATTGTTGGTATGAGATTTTCATCCTTTTCTGCGTTGTAATGGAGTTTTTTAAGCACTTTCTTCACTTTTCTGTTGTCCCTTTCTCTCTTCAGCTTCTGAAGTCTTGCAACTTGTTCCTCTTCAACCTTCGGGTCTACTCTTAAAACTTTTATTGGGTGCTTTTCTTCTGTTGTATAATCGTTTACTCCAACTAGGATTCGCTTTTTCTCGTCTACTTCTCTCTGGTATTTGTAGGCGCTGTCAGCTATTTCCTTTTGGAAGAACCCTTTCTCTATGGCTGCTATTGCCCCACCCATGTCGTCTAGTTTTTGGAAATACTCCACTGCACGCTCCTCCATCTCGTTTGTTAGGGTTTCAACGTAATATGAACCGGCTAGGGGGTCCACTGTGTTGGCTACCCCGCTTTCATGGGCTATTATTTGCTGTGTTCTTAAAGCGATTCTTACTGCTTCTTCGCTTGGTAATGCCAAAGCTTCGTCGAAGGAGTTTGTGTGCAGCGACTGCGTTCCAGCCAAGACTGCTGACAAGGCTTGAATTGTAACCCGTGTAATGTTGTTTAACGGTTGCTGTGCAGTTAAGGTGAATCCCGCTGTCTGAACGTGCATTCGCATCCACATGGACCTCGGGTTTTTAGCGTGAAAGCGTTCCTTCATTATTTTTGCCCATAATCTGCGGGCTGCCCGGAATTTTGCTATTTCTTCGAAAAAGTCGTTGTGGGCTGCGAAGAAGAATGATAATCGAGGGGCAAATTCATCAACTTTCATTCCTCTTTCGAGGCATGATTCCACGTAGGTTATTCCGTCGTAGAGCGTGAAAGCTAGTTCTTGAACGGCGTTTGCTCCAGCCTCTCTTATGTGGTATCCGCTTATGCTTATTGGATTCCATTTAGGCACATGCCTTGTGCAGTATTCTATTATGTCTGTTACAAGTTTTATTGAAGGTTTAGGTGGAAATATAATTAGTTTCTGGGCGGAAAACTCCTTAAGCATGTCGTTTTGTGTTGTTCCCCTAAGTTTTTCTCTAGGTACTCTTTGTTTGTCTCCTACCGCTATGTACATGGCAAGTAACATGGCTGCCGGACCATTAATAGTCATAGAAGTCGTAACTTCGTCGAGGGGTATGCCGTCAAACAGAACTTCCATGTCCTTTAAGGATGCGACTGCTACCCCGCATATGCCTACTTCACCCATAGACAAAGGATGATCTGAATCGTAACCCCTAATGGTTGGGTAGTCGAAGGCTATGCTTAACCCTGTTTCACCTTCCTTCAGCAAATATTTGAATCGCTTGTTTGTTTGTTCTGCTGTGCCGTATCCTGAAAACTGCCGCATTGTCCATAGTCTGCCCCTGTACATGGTTGCATGCACTCCGCGGGTAAACGGGTATTCTCCTGGAAAGCCAAGGTCTCGCATATACTCTAAGTCTTTGATGTCTTCCGGCGTGTACACACGTTTTATCAGCATGCCTGAATGGTTTCGGAATTCACTTTTTCTTTCGAGGCGTTGTCCCATCCATTTTGGCAACGTTGTCTTTTCCCAGCGTTCCCGCTCCTTTATTATTTCGTTAATTTTTTCTTTGTCGGACATTCGATTTCTCTCCTTAACAAGCATAGTTTTTAACTTAATACCGTTATTGAACCTAAAAGTTATTTTCTTATCGGTTTAAACCTATCGTTCATTTTTGTCGTTTCTGAAATTCTAGCATGCAGTCGGAAGCTGCGAATCCCCATCCGAAACCAAGCATTAGGATGACATCACCCTTAGAAAATCTATTTTCTGAAATTTTTTTCAAGTATAAATGGTAGAAAGATAAAGGGTAGAAAGTATTGACGCAAGTCTCTCCAATAGATTTTTCTAAAAGTTCAAGAACACTTTCTAGTTTGTCCACTTTATGTTAGTGCAATTTAGATGACAAGAGACATCAAATCTAAGAATGTTGAAACCAATTGCCGTCACCGTCTTTAACCTAGCTTTCAACAGATCATAAAATTCAGAAATCACTTTCCGCTCGTTCTTAATCCATTCCCGTAGCATGATTAAAGACCTGATGCTTTCCTTATAGCATGCCAAGATTATCTTGTCTCTGAAAGTAGGCTTTTTTCCTGTTGAATAAGTTTCTAGGTCAAAAATATGTGATAACCGTGTTAAAAATTCTATTAATGATTGGATACTCGTAAATTAAATATTAGTGTTAGAAAAAATGAAGTTGGGGTTACCCTGTCTGGTTTCCAATACTAAAAGTTGAGCACACTCTATTTTTTTGCATAAGAAAAAAATGTGGGGTAGGATTGGTTGTTTTAGATTTCTACGCTTGGTTTTGCTTCCGAACCGAATTTTCTGACAACCCAGTCACGTACCTTGCGCATGTCGCTCTTCAATCTTTCAATTCCTTCCGCAGTCATCATGCACTTAGATGGGTCTGGTGTTTCCGCTGGAGTACAGTATAAATCCATGATGTGGCCTTTGGGCTGATCTATGAAATTAATGTTCACTTTAAGTCCTGCATAAACCTCCCATGGATTGATTTTCGTCAGTCTTGTCGGTATTGTTGTGCAGCAACCTTCAACCCTTACGTAGGCTATTATGAACGGCAAAGTCTTCAGGAAGGGAGTTGCAGAAAAAGCCATCGGAGAGAAGGTGAACACCTCACCTCTTAATGGAAGTTCAACCCATTCCGTTTCTTGCAGACGGCATCCAGGATTCCAGCAGTGTGCCCTCGGCGGACAGAATGTTAAACCACACTTTGGACATTTCGTCCCATAAAGTTTCTTTTCGAGCAAGTTTTTGAAGAACTTTGATAGCAATCCGTAGCTGTGGTGGTAAATTGAGCCATGAGGTCTCTGAATCACCAGGTAGTTTGTAGGTGACAGTTGGTCAACCCTGTGGCCTCTTGATCCTTCAACCCATCTCCATCCAACCGGCGACCAGTTGCCCTGTCTCGCCCACTCATCCCATTTCTTGTTGTATTCCCATGCTTTCACAATTTTTTTAGGTCTGTACGCCATTTTTATCAACCCCTCTCAAATATCATTACACCTGATTGGCAGCCTGTTCCTCCATGTCCCTGAAGCAGCGCCCTTTGTGCTCCGCTTAGCGCCCTAGTGTTTGTTTTCCACTTGTTTGCTGTTTGCTCGGTGAGTTGCCAGTAAATCTGCGTGGCTTGTGCAATGGATGTTGCTCCAACCGGGTGTCCAGCTGCGGTGTGTGCTCCGCTTATCTGACATGGAAGTTCGCCACCCCATTCCGTGACACCTTCCCTCACAAGTTTTTTGCCTTCACCGAGTTTGCAGAATCTCAGATCTTCGTATTCAACAAGCTCCACACCATCATAAGGATTGAACAGTTCCGCAAAGTCAAGCTGTTTAACCGGATTGTCTATCCCAGCCATCTTGTAAGCGTTATCCCCAGAAGTTCGTATAGACCCGAAATTAGCCATTTCTGGGTAAGGTGCAGCAGGCTTCGTTGAAACATCTGGATAGAACGCCTCATCTTCTGGATAAAGACCCTTATACATGGGGTTGTCCACACGGTCTCCAGGTCGCATTGTATCAGTGCCTAAGCCGACACCAGTAATCCAAACCGGTGAGTCTGTGAATTTCTTGGCTGTTTCTTCGTTTGCTAATAGCATGCACGCTGCCCCGTCACTTATCATTGCGCAATTAAATGCACGATAAGGCCAAGAAATAAGCCTTGACTTAAACACGTCGTCAATTGTTATGAAGCTTGCTCCATGTTGGCTACGCCATTGGGCGTATGGATTGAAAGTTGCGTTGTTGTGGTTTTTCACTGCAATTTTCGCCAAGTCCTCCTCTGTTTCGCCATAAAGATGCATGTGCCTAGTCTCTAACACAGCATAATATCCTGTGTAGTAGCCTCCAACTGGAAAGTCCCAGTCCGTGTCAGAAGCAGCGGCAATCATCTCGTTCACCTTAGGCGTGTTCACTTCACTCATCTTTTCCCAGCCAACAACAAGCACGTTTTTGAATATTCCAGATTTTATGTACATGAAGGCGTTGATTAAAGCGTCTACGGGTGTGGCTCCTCCAGATTCAACACGGTACGCTGGTTTCGGTAGCAATCCCAAATAGTCGTGGATTATCCAGTGGAAGCACAGTTGGCCTGCTAAGTGGTCGCTGAAGTAAGAGTACATCACTGCGTCTATGTCCTTTGGATAGTCGATGTTCGTGTTGTCAGCAAGCATTTCCTGAACGGCTTCAGCGCACAATTCCTCGTGCAGTTCAAAGCGGGGGTTGTCAAACCTAGAAATTCCAGCTCCAACTATAGCAACACGGTTACTCATTTTTTCACCTTCAACGAAGGAATCCTAATGTTTAAACTGTAAGTGTTATAAAACTTTCGTGAAACTTTCCAGTTTTTGTTCAAGAAACTTAAAGCCTGTTTGATTCTCCACATCCATAATATTCGAATGAGAAAATTAACTTGAAGGGCAAATTCCCTGATTTCAGTAGTTTCTTGGTATCAAAATTCGGAAAACTAAAAGGCTTATACATAAGGAAAATTTTTGCAGAAGAGAGGAAACCAGAAGAGCTAACGACTGGGAAGCAGCGGACAAAATCAGAGAACAGCTTAGACCCATGGGCATAATAATTGAGGATACACCTTGAGGCGTGAAGTGGAGAATTAAAAAGCGTTAGGTTGTTAGAACCTTAACCTTCCAGCCGCGAACTTTCAATTGAAATCATGTTTCAAAATTCAATAACGAAAGGCAAGTTTTATGTGTGTTCCACTTTAAAATACTCCAAAAGTTAGGTGATGTGAATGGTTCAGGCGTATCCATGGTGGAGTGAAAAGCACAAGCAATTGGCGGTTGAAGCTAAGAAGTTTGCTGACGAGAAATGCTGTCGTGGAGAGGAAGTCTTTTGGACAAAGGAGTTTCCGATGGATTTGGTGAAGGAAGTTGCCGATAAAGGGTGGTTTGGAGCTCTCATTCCACAAGAATATGGCGGCATAAATGCTGGCGCAACAGGATGCTGTGTAATAGCTGAAGAATTAAGCCGTGTGTGCTCCGCCTTAGTGAACGTCTATTCTGTAACATTTTTTGGTGGAACAGAGCAAATACTGAAATTTGGGAATGAACAGCAGAAGAAGAGGTGGCTGCCACAAATCGCAAAGGGCACAATAGCTGGAGTGTGCATAACCGAACCCTACATTGGCTCTGACGCAGCCAACATAGAAACAACCGCAAAGCGTGAAGGAGGCGTTTACATCCTAAATGGAAAGAAGAGGTTTACAACAAACGTTGGAATTGCGGACATATACCTTGTCTACGCAAAAACAAGTGAAAAACCAGAGGACAGAGCGAAATACCAGCATTTAAGCGCCTTCATAGTTGAGAAGGGCGTGGCAGGCTTCAGCGTTGAGAAAGTCAACGAGTTAGGCGGATGGACTGGACTTCCAAACGGTTATTTAGACTTTGAAAACGTGAGGGTGCCCATTGAGAACAGAATCGGCGCTGAAGGAGATGGATGGAAAATAATGATGGAAGGACTTAATTTTGAAAGAACGTTGTTCTCCGCTGGAATGCTTGGGCCGATGCGAGAGGCAATACGTTATGCTGTGGGACACGCCCAGAGACGCATACAATTTGGACAACCAACAGTAAACGCTGAAGTAAACCAGTTTAAGATAGCTGATATGATTGCAGGTTATGAAACCTCACGGCTACTCGTTTATTATGCAGCCTACTTAACGGACCTGCATATGAATGCGGTTTTAGACGCAACGATGGCTAAACTATATGCTTCAGAAACGTACGAAAAACTGTTGAGTACAGCAATTCAAATTATGGGCGGAGACGGATGGACAAGATTCTACCCAATAGAAGCGTTTCTGCGAGACGCAAAGGTAAACCAAATAGGAGCTGGAACAAGCGAGGTCATGAGAATGATTCTTTATAAGCAGGGTTTGAGAGCTATGCGAGAAGATCTAAAGTTTCCGCACAGACAATTACACGAGAAACTGAAGGTACCCATCTCAACGCCAAAGCCGGCAAGGATTACTGAGGTAAATGAACAAACTGTTTTGGGGATGCTTGCTGAAAACTACCAAGTTAATCCAGGACTATACATGAAACGAGAAGACATGAAGGAAAGACTTGAGGGTGTGAGCGATGAGCAATTGAACCTTCTGCTCAAAAACTTGGAAGCAAAAAGTTTGGCAAAGCTTCAATTGGATATAAAGGGAAACATCACGCTTGCAAGGGCTACATTCAACGGTTTAAGAAAGGCGAAGCCACGTGAAGCCTACTGTTGGTTACCAGACTGGATGTCAAGAGAATTCATGTTCTAAACAGCTATTTCCTTATTTCTCGTACATGCTTCTGCCATGAAAATTCACTCGTCAGCAGCGCATTTTTCTCTGCATAGTTTTTCCGCAAGGTTCCGCTCATAACGCGTCAGTTCATTGTCTACAAGTTTTACGTTCATGCGTGTGCTGGTTGAAAGCGTTTGGCGCTAATTGAAATCAAGGCAATGTTGAGACAAATAGATGAGATATTTAGGGAAATGCGGAGGATGCAAGAAAACCTGACAAAGACCTGATGCAAATGATCTTTTACTAAATCAAAAAGTTGCTGACGGAGATGCAGAAAGGCTTAACCGAAGGGGAATTCTGGAAAATAGTTGGGCAGGTTGCAGGGCAAAGCTGCAAATCCCTTATCCCTATTAAAAACATGCAGTTTTAAGGTGTAAGTAAGCCTAAAGATTTTTACCTAAAAACGCATACAATTGGTAAAACTGATGTTTGGTTAGGAGATGGGTGTATGGAAGTTTTAGAGGGAGGCTCGGGAAAACTATTAGGTTGGCGTGACCCCGATGAGATGAGAAAATGGATTGTTGAAAACAAGTCTAGAGAGTTAAAGGATAAGACTATGAGCGTAAAAGAAGCAGTATCTAAATTTGTCCACAACGGAGATGTTGTAGCTTTTGGAGGATTTGGGCACGTAAGGGTTGGGATGGCTGTAATCTACGAAATTATACGACAGCGGAAACGTAACCTAGCCCTACTTGGGAAAACTGCTGTGCACGATGCTGACATACTTATAGGCTCAGGGTGTGTAAGCGAAGTTGAAGTTGCATATTGTTTTGCACATGAGTTAAGAGGCTTATCACCAGCGTCAAGAAGAGCCGTTGAAACTGGAAAATGTAAAGTTGTAGCTGAAATAAGCAACGCTGGATTCCAATGGAGATTTCTCGCTGCTATGATGGGGGTTCCATTTATCCCAACCCGTGTAATGCTTGGAACAGACACGCTAAAACGAAGCTCAGCAAAAGTCATAAAAGACCCCTTCACGGGAAAACCCATATGTCTGCTGCCAGCGTGCTACCCTGATGTTGCCGTAATACATGTTCATCGCTGCGACATATATGGGAATGCTCAAGTAGATGCTATACTAGTTGAAGACTTTGAGCTTTCAAGGGCTGCCCGCAGACTAATTATAACAACAGAGGAAATAGTTGACAACGAAAAGATTAGGGCTGAACCTTGGAGAACTGAAATCCCATTTTTCACGGTCGACGCCGTATGCGAAGTTCCCTTCGGATCCCACCCATGTGAGATGCCTGGCTTATACTTCTCGGATGAGGAGCACATCGGCGAGTGGCTTAGGCTATCCAAAACAGACGAGGGAGTGCAGCGGTACTTAGACAAATACGTGCATGGGGTGGATACTTTCGAGAAGTACCTTGAGCTTGTGGGCGGCATTAAAAAGCTTAACTACTTGAGGAAGGTTGAGGAGTTAAGGGCTCCTATGAAGGCCCCATGGGCAAAAAGGTGAGGTACATGACCGGAGAAAAAGTGGAATGCACATCCATCGAGCTTCTGGCGAGCGTAGCATCAAAGATGCTGGAAGATAAAAAATCAGTCTTTGTTGGAACAGGTCTCCCAATGATAGCTGCAATGCTAGCCCAAAGAACACATGCACCTAATCTACTTATAATCTTCGAGGCTGGAGGCATAGGTCCCCTAATACCTGTTCTACCAATATCTGTAGGTGACTCACGGACCTTCTGGAAGGCTGTGGCAGCGTCAAGCATGCATGACGCCATGTCCATGTCTCAAGCTGGATTTCTAGATTATGGCTTCTTAGGCGCTGCACAAATCGACATGTACGGAAACATAAATACAACAATTATAGGTCGATGGGAAAAACCGAAAGTACGGTTGCCGGGAAGCGGGGGGGCAAACGATGTTGGCTCCCTATGCCACCGTACAATCATATTAATGCGGCAGGACAAGAGAAAGTTTGTGGAAAAAGTTGATTTCCTAACAACTCCAGGCTATTTGACGGGGCCGGGAGCAAGAGAAAAGGCAGGTTTGCCAGAAGGCACCGGTCCGTACAGAGTTATAACACAGTTGGGTGTTTATGGTTTCAACGAAGAAACAAAAAGAATGAAGTTGATCTCCGTACATCCCGGCGTAACAGTTAAAGACATCAAGGCTAACACTGGACTTGACTTAATAATCCCTGAGACCATGACGGAAACTCAACTGCCCTCTGAAAAAGAACTGGAAATTTTGAGGAAGGGGATGGATCCTGCTGGGATTGTGCTTAGATAAACCTCTAAAATGTTAAGAATGTGATAACTAAGGAAGCTACGATGTTCTAGGAGAACCCATGCACAAGCTTATCCTGCTTGGAAATAATGCATTTCCAAGAAGTCTGGAACTTTGACATGGACAGAACTTAAAGATGCTCAATTCATTATGCAGCATCAGACGGCAAGATAAGATTGTTCTGCACGTACAACAGCATGTACAGAAATGACGTTGAAAAGCAGTTCGCCGCTCCAATTAACGGGTGGGTTAGCAAAATGGAAAAAAATTAACGAGCCAGCATAACTTTCTGGACAGGCTAGAAATGTTCAGAAAATAAGGGAAGTAGCTGGGCTAAAATAAAAGTGAATGAGGGACCTCACATCTTTTTCATTAATCGGTTTATTATTGTCAGTTTCTGAATTTCGGATGTTCCCTCATAGATTTCTGTTATTTTTGCACAACGATGGAAACGTTCAATATGATAATCAGCTAAATAGCCATATCCGCCGTGAATTTGAATAGCCTCATCTGTTACTTCCATTGCAACCTTACCCGCAAAGGCTTTCGCCATGGAAGTTGCCATTACGTCAACTTTTCCTTGGTCAAAAAGCCAAGCTGCCCTATAAGTTAACATCCTTGCAGCCTCGATTTTTGTCGCCATGTCGGCTAGTTTGAAGGATACTCCTTGAAATTTTATTATTGGCGAACCGAACTGTTTTCTGGTTTTGGCATATTGAAAGGCACGTTCAAAAGCTCCTTGAGCCATTCCAACGGCTTGAGCGGCAACCGTAATTCTTGTTCCGTCGAAAAGTTCAAGGGCGTAATAGAAGCCTCTGTTCAGTTCACCTACTAAGTTATTTTCTGGCACTTTAACATCGCTTAATGAAAGCGAGCCTGTTACGCACGGCTTGATGCCCATTTTGCCGTGGAGTTTTGTTGCATCCAGTCCATGTACGCCCTTCTCCACCAGGAATATACTTTGTCCTCTGTGTGACGGTGTAGCATTTGGATCTGTTTGGCAAAGTATAATGAACGTGTCTGCTATTGGAGCGTTTGTTGCGAACTCTTTCCCGCCGTTAATAACCCATTCGTTTCCGCTTTTTACGGCTGTTGTGTCCATGCGTGTTATGTCGCTTCCGTGTTCAGGTTCTGTGAAGGCTGCCGCGGATATCGCGTCGCCCCTAGCCAACGGCGGAATATACTTTTTCTTCTGCTTTTCTGTTCCATACTTTAACAAGATGTCTGGAACCATTAGGTTTCCAAGCGACACTGCAGCTCCCAGTCCCGGGTCAGCTCTGCACATCTCCTTAACCACTATGCAGTCTTCTAGAAGGCCATAACCCTGTCCATCATACTCCTGCGGAATCCTCATGCTTGTAAACCCTAGCTTGGCTGCTTTTTTGTAAAGCGCTATGGGAAATTCTTCTTTTTTATCTGATTCAAGCGCTAATTCGGGTGTGAACTCCTTTTCACAAAATTCTCTAACAGCTTTTTTTATGGCAATCTGCTCTTCGGTTAATTCGAAATCCATTTTTGTTTTCTCCTTTCACTTTAGACTCACCTATTTTCAGCTTTTAACTCATATACTTTACGTTGGTCACACCCTCTATTGTTCTCTGTATCCTCTTTGGGTGTGCACAAATTTGCAGTATGTATTTCTGCTTCATAATTTACTTATCTGTTAATCTCGTAGGGAAAGTTTAGTGAAAACGGTATGAACGAATCAGAGCTGGAAAAACTTCAAAACAAAAGAGTGGAATTAGAAACTGAGCTACAGTCGGTGGAGGAGAAAGAAAAGAATTTAGAAGAAAGGGTTAAAGTGCTTCAAGAAAAACTTGGAATCCAAGAGTTAGAAGGTAAAATCAAAGAAAAACAAAGCGCCCTCAGCCAGCTTGAATCTCAAGTGAAAGAGCTAGAAGGGAAACTGAAAGAGCCGG
>JAYEKF010000009.1:39252-49143 GCA_034660895.1 Thermoproteota archaeon
AGGGTTAAAGTGCTTCAAGAAAAACTTGGAATCCAAGAGTTAGAAGGTAAAATCAAAGAAAAACAAAGCGCCCTCAGCCAGCTTGAATCTCAAGTGAAAGAGCTAGAAGGGAAACTGAAAGAGCCGGAGAGAAAAGAAGAGGCTTTAGAAGAAGTAAAAGAGCCGGTGCAAGAAGCTGCGGTGGAGACGGAAGAAACAGTGGAGCCAGAAGTAGTGGTGATGGAGGCTGGTGAACCACCTACAGAGGTAAGTGAACCACCTAAAGAAGAGCCTCAGAAAAAGAAGCGCAGATGGTTCTAAGCGCCCTACAAACCATTGTTACTCCATGCGTGTTCTCCGTAGCTTTCTTAAAGCGAAAAAGAAGAGGATTCGCTTGAAATTTAGCTTTTCAATTCACATATGTTTTCTTTCAGTAATGGCACGATTTTGAACAGGTCGTCCACAACGCCGTAATCCGCCGCGCGGAAGATTGGTGCTTTTGAGTCTTTGTTTATGGCGATGATAAGCTCGGAGTTTTTCATTCCGAGGACGTGTTGGAAGGCGCCGCTGATTCCAACGGCGATGTATAGTTTCGGCTTCACGGTTTTTCCTGAGTTTCCAACTTGACGGTCGCTTGGAAGCCACTCTTTGTCTACAATAGGACGGGAGCAAGCGAGCACTCCTCCAAGTGCGTCAGCCAGTTCCTTCACTATAAGCAGGTTCTTAGCTTCCTTTATTCCTCTGCCCACACCAACCAGAATTTCAGCTGCGGTTATATCCACTTCACCCGTTTGAGGTTGAACGTACTCGACGAATCTTTTGCATTTTATGTCCTCTGAGAGGGGCGACTTAATTTCGATAATTGCTCCGTTCACAGGTTTAGTTTCATGGGCTTCGAAGGCGGTTGGGCGGACAGTTACGATGTAACTTTCAGATTTGCGAAGTGATGCTTTAACGTTAACTTTACCTCCGTACATCTGGCGAACCACAACAAACTTTTCTCCTTCAAAATCTAGGTTAATGCAGTCTGTGGCAAACGGCGTGTTCAGTTCGGTTGCAAGGCTTGGAGCTAAATCTACGCCGAAAGCGGTGTGTCCAATCAACGTCAGCGATGGCTTCCGTTGAGCAATCAAATGCGACAGAACTTTCTGGTAGGCTTCTGAGTTGAAGTTTTCAAGCCTAACATCGTCGACAACCAGAACCTTTCTTGCGTGTCCTGCAAGTTTTTCGGCGTAGCTTTTGACTTTATGGCCTAAGAGAACAGCGGTTAAGTCTGCGTCTGTTTTCTCAGCTAGCTCTTCACCCTTAGTTAACATTTCGAAAGTTATGTCTCTAATTTCGCCTTGTCTATGCTCCGTTAAAACAAAAATTTCTGGCGTTTACACCAACCCCTTCGCTTTTAAAATTTTAGCGATCTTCGCTGAAACTTCGTCTGGGTTACCCCGCAGAATCTCAGCCTCTTTCTCCACCGGAGGCATAAAAATTTTCTCAAAAGTTATCCAAGATCCAGACTCTCCTACCTCGTTTTCTTTCAAGCCGATGTCGTTCAAACCGAGAACTTTTATTTCCTTTTTCATGGCTTTTCGGATGCCCATAATCGACACGTATCTGGGTTCGTTGATTCCTGTCTGAGTTGTAAGCAACGCGGGCAACTCCACTTCTACAATCTCTTCTAAGCCTCCCTCTAGCTCACGGTGAACCTTCATGAGTTCGTCCGCAGGCTCAACTTTTTTCACCATGGTAGCGTGGGGGATCTCCAGCAGCTCGGCGAGTATGGGACCAACTTGGGTGTAACCGTTGTCTCCAGCTTGAGCGCCGGTTAAAATCAAGTCGAAAGGCAAATTCTTTATCGCTCTATACAAGATTTTAGCGGTTGCATAGCCGTCAGACCGCTCAAACGCTTTATCCGTCAGTCTTACGGCGTTGTCTGCTCCTCGGGCTAAGCACTTTCTTAATGTGCTGTCCGCGTCTTCTGAGCCCACGGTTACTGCAGTAACTGAGCCACCGAGCTTCTCTTTTAGGAGAACCGCCTCTTCTAGGGCGTAGTCGTCCCATTCGTTTATGTCGAAGACGAGGCTGTCTGTTTCTATTCCTTTTTCAGTCTTGTCAATTTTTAAGTCGGCTTCAGCGGTTTCGGGAACATGTTTGACGCAGACAATTATGTTCATTTTTGTTCCTCCTGCATTTGCATACCCAACTTTTGCTTAATACTGTTACGTGTTTGAGTTGAAATACCCGTTTCATGGTGATATACCCCGCAAACCCCTTTTTTTCTGTTACCACTGAGTATACCTTGTCAACTATCCCTGTTTATTTATATATTGTTAACGTAAATTTGCGTTAATAATTTGAGAGCTACCTGGATTCTTTGTATCTCTTTATTGCAGCAGCTCCCCGAGCTGTAAGGGAGTGGTAAGCTCGTTTCCCCACTCCTACTCTGGTAACCCAGTTTTTCTTCATCATCTTTTTGAGAGAGCGAACTATAGAGGATGAGGCTTTATCTTGTCGGCCAGCGATGTCGGTTGGAGTTAGCCTTCCTTTGCTTGGTTCTTTTAATATTTGATGTTCCAGTTGGGTTGGAATTTCTATTTCTGTTTCTTCTTGGAAGAACCACTTTCTGAAGGAGCAAAGAGTGAGACCATCATGGTTCCAGATTTCCCTCCACGGTAGTGTTGTTGTTATTGGTGGTGGCTACACTGATAGTGGTTATACCTGCACGTAAGAAACTTGATTATCAGACAAAAGGTGATGTGCGTCGCAAATAATGTTGTCGTGCGTTGTTAGTATCGGTTTTTAGCGATACTATCGGTTTTTAGCGAAGTTATAAATACTCGCAGCCGTAACTTACTTGTAAAGTCGCTGAAGAGGAGAACACGTTGAAGTTGACCTCCAAGAAGGCATATCGCGTGGTAAAGTTTCTCTTGGAGAATCCTGAAACCAACCAATTTCGGATATCCGACGGTACAGATGTGGCTTATGGATGGGTGAATGAGATAGTCAATTTTCTGCACCAATTGGATATAGTGTCGAAGAGCTGGCGGAAATGTACCTTGGAGGATCCGGTTCGTTTGCTGGAGATGATTGCGTTTGAGCGCCCCTTGAACAGGCTTGTGACAAAATCTTTTCGGTTGGAAGCCACTTCTGCTCTTGAGGGTGAAAACGTGTTGAGGGATGTGTGTGAACAGAGCGGTGTTCAGTACGGTTTGACTGTTTTCAGCGGGTTGACGCGATATTACCAGTATTACATTGCATATCCCTCAATCCATGCGTACATCTCAGCAGACAGGATTGAAGGCAGAATCCCACACGGTGAAGGCCCCATAACCCTCGTTTTGTTATCCCCTGACCATCCAGACATATTAAAAAACACTAGAAGAGTAGAAAGCTTTTCAACTTGTTCGCCTACCCAGACAGTCATAGACCTTTTCTGTAGCGGTATAGGAAGAGATGCAGCAGTCAAATTTATCGAGACGTGGCGCAAATGAGCCAGACTGAAATCTTAGCTCAAGAATCCTACAATGAACTGCTTCAACTTCTAGATTGGTTCTCGCTGCATGGTCCCATACCTACTCTAATCGGTGGCTGGGCGGTGTTTGTGTACAATTCATATTTGGGCTCCGTCGACATCGATCTCGTTGGACCCAGCATGAGTGGAAGGTTCCTCGATGTAATTGAAAGATTTGAAAGAATCCATGGTTATGAACAGAAGAGAAAGGATATTTTAGGTTTTGAAAACATCTTCAGAAAACCAGTAATACGGAATAAAAAACTTTATGGCTATGTCGAAATCGACGTTTGCAGCTACGAATCAGACGCAGCTAGCTTCCATGAAGATCAGCAGAGAAAACTGCCGTATGCCTTGTGCGCCAACCGGAAGCTGTGCCGAAAATTGGTTTTGAACAAAAAACGAGTGGCTTATGTTCCCGAAAAATCTCTGCTTTTCCTATACAAGATCAAAGCGCAAAGAGACAGGACTTTCGACCTAAAAACCAAACGAGGTGTCTTAGGCGCACAGAAACGATCATGGCTGGAAGGCAAGATAGTCAAAGACGGATCAGATCTAATAGCACTTCTAGATCCAAAGCCAAAAAGATATATTCTAGAAGATCAATTCGACTTTAACCACCTAAAAGAAATAGTTGACAAACACAATCTACACTTCGCACTCGAAACCGTCAAAAAACTCCCAACCCAAAAGAAGTCACTTCGAAAATACGGAAATATCAATGAAAACAAAGTGGAGAAATGGGTCAAAAATTTCCAGCAAAACCTAAAAACATAACTCACGTCTCATCCTCCACTAGACCCTCTTAATTATAGAACTTGTACACATCCAGTATCGCATATCTGTAGAGTTTACGCTTTCACGCGCGGCTATGTCGATAGCGGTTATACTCGCACGTAAGAGGCTTAACATTGAATAGGGATTCGTGAATTTCAGAGCGTGCGTATTGAGTGGAAGTTTTCGTATGCTGCCTCATTTATACTGAGGTGTATAAGCGATGAATATTGAAAAGAATGGGTTGTTGAATTTCGTTCAAAGTTTAGGTGGAGAATGGGTTGTATCCTCAACCTCGTTTGGATGTGCTCTAGGATATGCAAAGCTGTACTTGCGAAGAAAAAAGAGCAAATCAAGCGGTTGACTATTTCCGAATTAATCTAATTATTTGCCCGGTGTAATACTACGGTTTGGAACATCGTCAGCGTGAGTAAGCATATGATCTCAAAGAGAAAAAGAACTGTCCTTTTCACGGGGATTCTGTTGATTTATTTCATGTTGTTCTTTGGTTTCTACCTATGGTACAACATTCGTTCAATCTTTCTTTCAAAGCAGGAGATCGTGGGTGTTTCTGCCATGATATCGTCAAACGAAACTGATGTGCTGACAATAATGGACAAGATTGCAGATTGGCTGAAGAGCAACGTGAAATGGGACACAACACCATATCAAATATTATAAGCGATAGTGCAGATATCTCCCGCGAATTCCCCATTTTTCTTTGTTTCCGAGCTGTTTTCAAACTTTTAGACAGAGCCACTTCGAATCACGGTGCACTAATAAAATTTTAAGTAGACAAATAGTACAATCTATTCGGAAGAAACTATAACTGATTTTAGTCTTAAGGGAATAATCAAGCTTGTTGTTTATGGCGTTCCAGCACTACTTATTTTGCTTGGTGCTTTTCTTTATGTAAGTGGAATTACTCTAGAACTCGCAACTGGAAACGCTGAGATGAAGATTACTGGACTATGGTTAATCGCTATTGGAATAGTTCTGTATATCATTGAATTCATAATAGCAGTTTATGATTATTTTTCGCAATAGTTCTGCATTTCACTGGTACTGTCCAAAAGGTAAAGTTTACAACATTCCCTAGTGGAGATGTCTCCGCAAAACCCCATTTTTATGTGCTTACAGTTCGGTTTTACGTGTAGCGCATATCACTTCTTTAAGAGAATCTTGTTGTCTTTTATCACCTTGTCGATAGACTGGGTCAGATTTTAATAGATTTCCTTTTCGTTAAAGCATCCAAATCTGTGCGCAAGTCGCAACCATTTTTTAAACTTTCATAATTTGTTGTAGGGGACTAGGGAAGCCACAACAACATTTAAGCCAATTTCCGCACAATTTCAAACAATCTTTTCGGTAAAGGAAAATAGAGGACTAAACTAAAAGCAAGTATTTTATAGGAAAAGTTTTTAGCTTCACTGTTGGAGACGTCTGAATCTTGCTGGCGGGTTCTCTCGCTTCAGTCTTATTCCTATGCGTGCAGTTTTGTTGAAGAGGGGTTTAAGCGGGTGCTGAACAATTTTGTGGGAGTTTTTCTGTTAGCTTTTTATAAGCACCTTACGAGTTCAGTCGCAAGCTATTTATAAATGGTTTGCGATTAAAGCTTGGTGACAGTAATTGGCAATATCTGAACTCAGCGATCAGAATCCTTGGTGGAGGGATAAGACTCTTGTTGAAAGTGATCAGCTTATTGTAGCATGGGAAAAGTCTTCTTTTAAGTGGAGACCTAGGATTGTAGAGACTTTTCTGTGGGATGCGAATGTTATTTATAGCCTGCGAGGACCTAGGCAAGTTGGCAAGACCACTCTCCTTAAGCTTAAGATAAGAGAGCTCCTTAGAAACGTTGTTGATAGCCGTAGGATATTTTATTGGGCTTGCGATCGGGTTGAAAGCTTTGAGAAAATGACTTCCATAATTAACGAGTATTTAGAGTGGGTTCGAAGATTTTCTGGGGAGAGGTTGTACTTGTTTCTTGACGAAGTTTCTGCAGTTAAAGATTGGCAACGCAGCATCAAGTATCTTTATGATGTGGGTAAGCTAAACGATTGTTTGGTTGTGCTTACTGGATCGCATAGTCTTGACTTGGTGAAAGCAACTGAAAGTCTTGCTGGAAGAAGAGGTGAAGTAGATAAACTTGTAGACAACATTCCGGACAAGGTTTTCCTTGCTGCGAAGTTCTCTGAATATGTGGAAACACGTAATGTTGAGATACTCAAGGTTCTTCGCAGTCTGAACCTTCTATCTACACGCAGCAGGTTACAAGTATTGTATGATTTGGCAGAAGGGAAGATACCTGATAGTATTCATGCGCTTAGGCCCTATTCAAAGGATTTAGAGGGTCTTCTGGACGATTACCTTGTAACTGGAGGCATTCCACGTGCTGTACACAGTTACATTTCCCGAGGGGCGATTCCTGACATAGCTTATAGTGATTATGTGAACTTGATTCTCAGGGATATTACAAGATGGGGTGGCAATGATATGTACTTGAGACAGGTAATACAGCGGGTCATCGAAACGTTGTCATCGCAAGTTAGTTGGAACGCTCTCAAAGACGGTACTGAAATTTCTACTCATGATACGGCACGTTGGTATGTTGACATACTTAAAAGCAGTTTCGTGATTTCCTATATTTTTCAGCTTAATAGAGATAAAGGTGTTCCTTACTATAGAAAAGCAAAGAAAATTTACTTTGAAGATCCGTTTATTTTTCACGCGTTAAGGTGGTGGGCTTTTGGTGGCCGGCAGCCTTTTCATGAGTCACTGGAGTTTCTTAAGGATTCTGAGAATAGGAGTAAACTTATAGAGTCTGTTGTCTGTGATCATATGATTCGCCTTCTGTTTAATCAGGAGCCTAGTCCACAATTTAATCACACAACAAGGCTTTTCTATTGGCAGAGTAAGAAAAAACGTGAAGTGGATTTTGTGACAAAGCTGGAAGATGCTTTCTTGCCAATCGAACTGAAATATCAATCATCAATTCAGAGGAATGATGCGTACGGCATAATAGATTTCGTGAAAGGCGGAAAGACACATAAAGGAATTATTGTCACGAAAGATGCTTTTGTTCAAGGAAGAAGTTACATTGGAATACCAGTGTCAATTTTCCTACTTATGGCATAGCTACTACTCATGAAGCAATGAACAGCGAACCTTTCTAAGGCTCGTTCATGTTTTTTAGAGCATTACCCAAAAAGTGGCATACTGCATTAAAACTTTGAAAATTATTTTGGTTATTTGGTTGGCTTTTGTTGTTGTAGGTACCCCCCCCACAACGACATTTATGTTTACAGTGTTGGTATTATTGTTCTTCTTGTGTTTCCGTGTCTTCTAGGTCTGTTTCGGCTATCCAGAGTTCAGTGCAGCGGGAGCATAGTCCGGTGGCGCCGCATTCTTCGCAGAGAGGTGCTCCGCACATGTCACAGTAAGCAGCTTCGTTTTCTGAGTTCAAGACTTTTCTTTGTTGATGACTCATTCAAAGATTTTTTTCCTTCTTTGTTGGTCGAAAGCAAAACATATTACATTCAGGATGAACATTAGATATTGGTTGATGCCGCTTGGGCGTTCCTAAGCCTACCGAGATGACCATTAGAAATTTCTTGTTAAAAGAGTTGGAGAAAAGAGGTGTTAAGGTAAATACTGAGATGTCCTACACTACTCCGATTGGACGTTTAATGCCTGATATTCTTCTGCATAATGGTGCCCAGTATGTAGTTGAAACAAAATTGGGTGCAGAGATAAAGCTTCTAGATGCTATGGTCAGACTTTATGATTATTCTAAATATACTCAGGCTAAGGGTGCCTTTGCAGTTCTTTTCCCTAAAGAGTTGAGGCAGCCTTGGAATATCGAGATATTGGAGAAGATTGCTAAAGATCCCAAGTTGGAGTATGTTGCTACTGCTATCTTCAAGGATTTGAGACCTAGCCAACGTTTTGTTGGAAATCTTTCTCAAATGGCTGATTGGATGTCTAGTCAGGTTCTGAAACCTTTGGTTGTTGAAGCTGACACCAGTTTCGCAATCAAAGTGTTAACTGAAGCTGTAACATCAATTACTGCTAGTGTTAAGAGTCTGAGAGGAAAAGAACTCGAAGACATCTTTGGTGGAAAAACAGTTTTCGAAAACATCTTGCAGTACGAGGAAGGTCGCTATCCAATTGAAGAGATGAGACAAGCAGCAACCTATCTACTTGTAAATCAACTAATTTTTTACCATGTCCTTTCTAGAATGGATTCAACCTTTGAAGCGGTAGATGAGGATAAAATTGGAAAGCCTAGTGACCTACTGAGATATTTTGAACCTGTTCTGAAGAGGGATTACAGTTCCGTTTTCGGGTTTGATGTGGCTTCTAGACTGCCAGAGTCTGCAACGAGGATTGTAAAAAGAGTGATAATGACAGTCAAAGCTTTGGCTCCTGAGAAGATAGGACATGACGTTTTGGGTAAAGTCTTCCATGAACTAATTCCATTCAACGTAAGAAAAGCTGTTGCAGCTTTCTACACAAACAACGAAGCCGCAGAGATTCTTGCACATCTCGCTATAGATAAACCTGAGGCAAAAGTCATAGACTTAGCTGTAGGTAGTGGCACTCTTCTTGTTGCTGCATATCGAAGAAAGAGAGAATTGCTTCAGAAAGCTAAGGGAACATTTGAGCTACCTGAAGACCACAAGAGATTTTTGGAACATGATCTGACTGGTATTGACATTATGCCGTTTGCGGCCCATCTTGCAGTTATGCATCTTTCTCTTCAAGCTTTGTTAAGTGAAACAGAGAAAGTAAGGATTGCAGTATGGGATTCAACTGAACTAAAACCTGATTTGAAGATACCAGCAATCTATAGTGAGCTAAAGGCTGCATACAGAAGACCTACATTGGATATGTTCAAAGAGGGAACCGTCACCCCAAAGGAAGCTTACATTAAGAAAGGTACGATTACCCTCGAGAGAGTAGGTGAAGAAGAGATACCTCTCGAAAAGGCAGACATTGTTATGATGAATCCCCCATTCACTCGGCAAGAACGACTCCCTAAGGCTTATAAGGAGAAGCTATCGAGCAGACTTTCTGAATACAAAGACTTTATTCACGGGCAACTGGGACTGTATGGCTATTTCGTTCTTCTTGCTGATAGATTTGTCAGAGCTGGCGGAAGAATAGCTTTGGTATTGCCAGCTACAATACTCAGGCTCCAATCAGCCAAAGGAATTAGAAAACTGCTCACTCGAGACTACCAAATAGAAAATATTATTACAACTTGGCAAAGGGCAGCTTTCAGTGAGGGTGCTCAATTTCGGGAAATCCTATTGATAGCAAACAAGCTGGATGAAAAACAGAAGAAACAAGGGCTTGAAAATCTTAAATGTGCTATAGTAAAGCTGAACAAACTGCCACAAAATATGGAAGAAGCACGAGAATTTACACGTCACATAAATTCTATCACTCGCAGGTCAGCGTTGAATACCATGTATACCAGCGAAACTATGTTCGGTAGAATTATGTCTCAAAAGGAACTTAGAAATGCCATTGACAATTGGTTCATTTATATTTCTTGTTATAGTGAAAAAACAGAAGAATTATGGGACACTATTCTCAAAAAAGGTATGCCCAAATTTCAGTCTTTGGAA
>JAYEKF010000010.1:0-2970 GCA_034660895.1 Thermoproteota archaeon
TTGTGCTCCAGTGGATTTAGGCGGTTTAGATGAGGAAATAGAGAAGTCGAAGAAGGCGGTGAAGAAGATGCAACAGATTGGAAAACGGAGGGAAAAGTACATCCAAAAAAAACGCAGAGCTGAAGAGGAGCGAACTGGCTACATATCTTAGCTGCTAGGGCTGTTCTTCAACTTTATTTAGTGCGGTTTCATATTTCATGTTGTTTGAATATGTAAGACCCATTCGGAAGCGTTGTTAAAGGCGTTTGGAAATGAGGGTTGTAATAACCGGTGGCGCAGGTTTCATTGGCAGCCATTTAGCAGGCACTTTGGCGGGTGAAGAAGAAGTCACAGTGTTTGATAATTTCTCCTCAGGTAGGAGAGATTTCCTGAAAGATACGGATGTCAAAATAATTTTAGGAGACATAAGGAATTTCGAGGAGACAAAAAGAGAGTGCGGAGAAGTCGACGTGGTTTATCATTTTGCCGCTGACCCAGATGTGAGAAGGAGTTCGAAAGAGCCTCTAGAAAATTTCAGAATTGATGTTTTGGGAACTATTAACGTCTTGGAAGCTTGTAGGTTAAACGATGTTGAACAAATTATCTTTGCATCTTCCTCGGTGGTCTACGGAAACGCGGAAACCCCGACTCCAGAAAACGCTGCCATAGCTCCAATCAGCAATTACGGCGCCGCTAAAGCCGCCAGCGAACATTACGTATCTACCTATTCTCAACTCTACGGGATACGTGCAACTGTGCTAAGATACGCAAACATTATCGGGCCGAGATTAACACACGGAGTTATCTACGATTTTTTCCACAAGCTGAAGAGAAACCCGAAGGAACTAGAAATTCTTGGAGACGGAAACCAAAAGAAGTCTTATCTTCACGTAAACGACGCTGTAGAAGCAACTTTGTTAGCCGCCAAAAAAAACAAAAAAGTTTTTGACGTTTTTAACGTCGGCTCGGAAGAACAAATCACCGTGAAAAGCATCGCTGGTTTAGTTGTTTCCCAGCTTGGCTTAGACGACGTTAACTGTAAATACGCTGGAGGAAGAGCTGGTTGGCCGGGAGATGTGCCTGTGATGCTGTTGTCGATAGAGAAACTGAAAAGCCTTGGATGGAAACCGAAATTTACAATCGAGAAGAGCGTCTTAGACACTGTGGACTGGTTGAAAACACACCCTGTAGACAAGAATGTATTCTTTTAGTACGCGCTTATTGTTTTGAAAGCTTTGTTAACTTCCGCGTTTCTTGTAGGACGGAATGGACTAAGGATCTAGCTTGTCCGTCGATCGGCAACAATGTGAGAAGATAAATGATTCCTCCCAGCAAGGTCACCGCTACAGTGTAGGACAACCGCGTTGGGTGGGGGAGCACAATTAACGCTACTCCCATCACAGCGGTTGCCACTGTGTATTTGGCGGTGTTTCTCCACGGTACGCTGAAGTTTAGGCATTTTTTAGCGAGGGTGTATCTGGCGAGTAGCAATGCAATGTTTGTAGTGAGGTTAATCACAGCTACATAGGTGGCTGCCTCAACATCCATGCCAGTTTTATTTATCGATGTCAACGTGAAGTACGTTACGGGTATAGTGACGGCGGCTTGGACGTACCGCAACGTGAAGATTTGGAACAATCTGCTCTTGACTACTTGTTTAAAGGGGATTTTTGCTTTTGCGTCTAATTTCTCGACGCCTAACGCGACGGTGTTAAATACCATTGAAAGACTTAAGCATAAAGCGTTTACCGCTAACACCATGAGCACTGGTCTTGCGGGGCGCCACCACGATTTTAGAATCGTTAAGTAAGAGTCGGATAGAATGATGGCGCCAGCTGCCATGGGAATGGCGAACATTAGAACCATTCTAAGACTTGTGGATACGTCTTCCGGGTTGGTTTTGGACAGCAGTTTCGGATACAATGCAAACGCGAGGAATTGAGAATAGGCTACGATGCTCGCGATTGTTGCAGCTGCTCCGTAGAATCCTCTAGCCTGCTCTCCAGCACAGACGAACAAGATGATGAGAACAAACGCAGGTATCCTTTGACCAGCCACATCGTAAAGGTTGACCGGTGAGGCTTTAATCCACTCTTTTAGCAGGTCCAACCTCATTTTTTCTCGGAGTTGGTTTGCTGTAAGTATCAGATAGTATGCAAGTTGCGCGATGTAGGCGAGGATGACGCTGCTGAGTGCTCCGAGAAGACCCAGGTGAAGGTGTATAATGAGCACGAAACCTATAATTACCTTGCATACTTCGAAAATTAGAAAGCCGAATCCAATTTTTTGAGGCCGTTTAGCATGTAATATTGCCTCGAAGGCTCGTAAAGTATAAATCTCTAATATTCGAACTGCGACAATGGCGTATAAAATTATGTGTGCTTCCATTCCAAGTAGAGTTATGATTGTAGGAAGCAACAGCATGTAAATCGACGCGAACACCGTTGACAGTAGAAGGTTTGCTACGAGTCCCGTTCTGGGTGAGCCAGCGTGGTTTCTAGCTGTGAACCTTGTGGTCCAAAATGGTATCATTAAGGCTGGCAAAGTGAAGTAGCTGAGCACGTCGCTAATGTTGCCGTATATGCCGAACTTTACACGCGTGACGCTTCTAGTGACCATTAGCGAGAAGAGCAAGCCGGTTCCGACGCTTAGCAGCCTCGATAAGAACAGAATAAAACCCGTGTATTGCAGTCGAATTTCGTCTTCCGCCATCTATGGTTCACGCTTTTGCTCGGAATGGATGTTCTTTCGTTGTTGTTTGCAACGTGATATATAAAAGTGCGAGGTAAAACAATTGTTGCAACATTTGCGTTGTAAAGTTGTAGAGCTCTAGTCCTTCATGTAACGGGTTCGATCTTGGACGTTTGCTTCTGCTACGAGGTTTAGAAAACAGTTTGTAACGCCTACCCTCTTTACAGTTTCAACATACCTCGCCTAATAGGCTCCGAATACGTGCGTAAGTCGTTTGGTTTGTGGTGTTTTAGCTTTTTC
>JAYEKF010000011.1:0-2968 GCA_034660895.1 Thermoproteota archaeon
TAGGGTTTTTAATTGCTCGATTTCGTTGGCTAAGGCGGGATAAAGATAGTTGAGAAGACGATTAATCTCATCATCACCAAAACCAAGCACTTTAAGTATTGTTTTGTCAATTTCAACTCTGTGCGGAAATTTGGTTTTTAGTTGTTCTAACAGGCTTGTAAATGTTTCATTTTTGGTTCTGTCAAATAATTTTAATAATCTGGCTCGGTCACTCGGTGATAGTGTTCTTGGGTCTATTACCAACAAATCCTTCAAGGTGTATTCATGAATTTTCATCCATGCACCACGTGTTTCGGTTCTGTAAATGAGTGTTGAAAGTAAGTTTGGCGTGCTGTTAAACCAGAGAGCAAGGATTTTTGCATCTTCATCAGGTATGCCTTTGATACTCCACATATCTACACCTACCGTTGGTATAGATGAATAATATGTGATAAGTTTGGTTCCAGTGGCAGAGATGTCGAACCGTCTTGAGATTATCAAGTTGGCGAGTCTTCGTTGGACGTATTTTCTCCATTTTTGCACCGCCGAGGGGTTCTTTAAAATCTTTCCAATCTCCTTAAACTTTGCAGTAATTATGTAATCAAGTGTTTGAGTCAAATCCATTCTATCTGTACGTGCGGGTCTTCGCAACCCTCTTTGTAATTTTTTAAGAGGAACCTTCAACTCTTCCTTTGTGAACCTATTTTCAACAATCAAGTTTACATCACTAGTACCTTTGATTACCCATTCATCTACCTTCTTTATTGCCCTAAAACGCTCGACAAGAAACGCTCCATGATACGGAGGTCGATAATCAAACTCGAAAATTTTACCGTCAACTTGCTTTAGGTAATCTTTAAAGGGTGTTAGCTTTTGCGAAGCGTTTTCAAAAATTTTTTCCAAAAAGGTTGAAACTTTGATGTTGTAAGTGGATATAAAAGTGTACACGTTCTTTACGTTTTTTCTTAGTTCGTTTTGCGAAATTGCTCTTGTAACCATCGTGTCGTCGCTATAAACATCTCCATAGTTAAGTTTTCGACTGACTGATTTTATTTTGTCTGCATACTCCTTAGCTTCTTCAATTGAACGTGGTAACTTCTTTAACGAAGTTATGCAACATTTTGAGTTATTTGGTGCTTTAGTCTTTTTAGCAACAAGAAGAATCTCCCTAAACTGCGCTCCTTCCGAAAAGGCCGCGCGTTCCCATGCAGTTATTATATTTTTGATGGAATACCGTTGAATCAAAAGTTTTCTCACGCCCTCTGCTGACCTTACTCTCAAAATCGTCGCAGGCAAAACCAAAGCTATTTTTCCATCCTTTTTCGTGAACCTATCTGCAAGAAAAACAAAGTGACCATAAAGACCTAGTTGACCATGTAGATAATCTTCGTAACCCTGCAGCCGATTTATTAATGCAGTCTTATATTTCGCTGGCAGTCTTTCTTGCCTAGTGAATGGCGGATTCATTATGACTAGATCTGCTTGTTCAAGTTGTATTTGCTCTCCCCCCATTCCTTCCAGTGTTATTGCTCCCTTCTCTGTGTACGCTTTTTCTTTAGGCTGTCGTCCTTCCATAAACATCTCCAATGTTGGTCGCTTATACGCGCTCTTTAGCTCTCTCGAGATCGCTGGAATGGTCTGTTCTGGTTTTAGTTCCGTAGAATCCCAAACCGCTATTCTCACTTTCTCTGTTTCATACAACAGGCTTTGAAGCGAAAGATGTACAACCGCCAAGTGCGCTGCAAAAGGCATAATATCAATACCAGTTAAATCTTGCTCCAAGAAACGCTTATGATCCTCAAGCGTAAACGTGCCCTTCTCTTTCTGAAGCAACTCTCTCTTCCGTCTGTATGCGGCGACTAACAAAGTGCCGCTGCCAACAGCTAAATCAATAACTTTCGCATCCGGCTTATCAATGGCTAACTGCGCCAGAATCTCTGCGGCTTCGTTATTTGTATAAAAAGCAGCAACTGATTTCCTAACCTCAAACGGAATCAACTCATGAAAAACCTTACCCAACAAATCATGTCGAATCTTTTCCGGCGCTAAAGCCTTAACAACCATAACAACTTTCTTCACAACTTCAGTCGCGTTCTCTGGCAACCGAGAAGCTACATCAAAACCAAAAATGCTGCTGTAATTCCTCTTCAAAACAGGCTTAAAATACATCGCTAAATCCGAAGGTCTCCTAATCTTCTCTTCTTCAATAGGTCGAAAACTCTTATCAACACGCGACAAAACATGATAAAACAAAAGCTGATTAACCAACAAATAAGTCGCAGCATGCCGCATCGCCTCAAGCGGGTAACGTCCCTCCTTATACTGCAAAATATTTTCAAAAACGCTTTTGCCGCCAAAAATATCTTCTAATTCCTTACTGTGCAACTGTCTAACGCTAGCCGTAATATAATCCACTGCATCACGCAGAACCCTGATCGCAAAACCAGTATCTGCCTCAACAACTGGTGCCCTCAAAACGTGGCCAGCAAGCCAATCCGCAGCCTCAAACAAATTCCCACTAAAACGCTGACTAGGCCTCAAATCCTTAAAAACAGCGGTAACCGTATACTCCAATTTCGGATCAACAGCAATCTTCATAATCATTTCATGAGGCCAAGGCCTACGCAACTCCTCGGGAAACAAAACCGCAAAAGCACCCCGCGCCTCAGTCACATACTTACTATAATCATACAACCGAACCATAGCATCTAGCAACTTCGCCTCAGCACCCAACTTCGTCTCCACAACATAAGCCGCACCATCACTCAACAACATATCCGGCATCATCCTCCCAACCGGCGTCAACACAGAAAACTCCGGAACAACCTTCACACCTCTCTTACGCAGCTCCTTCTGCAACAAATCCCGAATTGTCATTTCAGTCGGCTTAGAAACACCCATAACCATCACCAAAACAATACCACCACAACATAATATATCTTGCCAAAAACATCAAAACTCACCTAATCTACGCGTAAAACAAAACCAA
>JAYEKF010000012.1:0-2915 GCA_034660895.1 Thermoproteota archaeon
AAACAGTTGTAAACATCCCCCACGCAACCGCTCCAACAATGGAATAAAACCATTGGAAAATCAACATATCTGGGAAGAACCCTAAAATAGCATAAGCGATGCCTAACGCGACAAACCCAGCCACTGTCACACGCTTTCGACCAACCAAATCAGCGAAGAAGCCACCAACTAACACAAAAAGACTGCTACACGCGAGTTCAACGACACCCATAGATCTGCTTAAATCTGATCCAAAGAAATTCTCTAGTATGGGAATCTCCAAATTGTTGATAATAGAAAACATTGCCCATGGGATGAGATAAAGAAGGATGGGTTTTTGTTCTAGGATACGAATATAACTGTAGCTTACCTCTTTTGCTTGTCCTACATATTTTACCTCCAGTTCAGTACGTGTTTTTAGGAAAACAAATAGTCCAAATAATCTCCAGAGTGAAGAAAACAAAACCTTTGTTGCTAAATTGAACTGAGGAAGTATTAACGCAAAAAAGGAGATTCCCAAATATGTCGCACAGAAAAAGCATCCTCCAAGTCTTCCGCGGTTTTCAACCGAAGTAAAATCTGCGAAATAAGCTAAACATGAGGGCATTCCTACCCCAAAAGAGAATGCCAGAATTGTGGAAATAAGCATGCTGCCAATCCAGGTAAGCCCTCCAAGAGTTAATAGTAACAATGAAGAGGCTATCCCTAAAACCATCCACCAAACCATAAGAGTTGCTCGTTGTACAACTCGATTTGAAACTATTCCACCGAGTAAAGCCGACGCCGCCACTATTAAGAAATGAATAATCCAAACCGTAACCTCTTTCCAATAAACGATTCCAAGGTTATCTAAAATCTCTCCTAAGACCATGTATCCAACGTAGTACCAAGTAAACGCGTTTAATATCAATATTAGAACCGCAAAAAAATTCCTGCGTGAGATACTGATTTCATTTTGCATTTTTGTACTCAGTTGTCTTTCGCAGGTCACCTAATAAAATCTTTTATGCTCTTTGTCGATGTTCGAGACAAAGCTTATAAGTGTATTTGTTGGACAAATATACAGTTCACAGGGAGGAAAGGAATGGTGAAAAAGAAGGTTAAACCCAAACCTGTAAGATTTCGATTCTGGTGGCCGTAGGTAGCATCACTCCAGGCCTCTTACGACTGATGTTACCAAGAGTTGCAACTGCAACGTTTTCCGAAGTTTCTTTAGGTTTTTCTGACTTTTTTTTGCGTATTCTTGTATAATCCCTTTTACCTCTTCCACCTCTTCCGACTCTAAGACAATCTTTAGAAAAGTATTTTTCTCTAAGCTTGTTACCTCTTTTTTCTGAAGAATTTTGATGCTTTTTCTTTTCACACCCGAGTTTTGGAACGCAAAAAGAAGCGGAAGAGGCAATGATTCATAAATCATCCTATGGCGGATTTCATTAAAGTCAAACATATCAACAAAATCATCTCTTATTATAAACAACACCCCTAAAGCTCGCCCATACCCGCCTAAAGCTTCGATTTCATGTTTTGTTCCATCACCAATAATCCCACCAATTCTAGTGTGCGCTTCTACATTCGCAGCCCTCTTCTGTACTACTCTGAGATATTCTTCCGGAGATACGTCAAAATGCCCTCTAAATGCGAGTTCTAAAGCTTCAGCGTCACCAAGTTCAAGAAAACTATTCTCAAGTATTCCCATAATCATAACTCTTTTCTCAGGGGAGAGCATTTCGAGGGTTTTGTAGAGAAGCATAAAACCCTTCATTATAAGTAAGTCTCCAACAAGTAATGCTATATCTTTGCCAAATTTTCCGTAAACCGTAGGGCGACTATCCTTCGATTTCGATTGATCTATAATATCGTCTTGTATATCCACGCCGCTGTTTAACAGTATCATAGGAACCGCAATAGGTATAGTAAGAGAAGGGGCTCCTCCAACAGATTCACAAGCTAAAGAAAGCAGAGCAGCTTGTGGTGCATTGTGTAGATACCGAATCATAAAGTATTCTAGGGCCTCCCGAACTTGTTTACATTCAATTTTCTCATCCAAAACTGCCTTTCTCGCCATTTCAAGCGGCTTGCTACCTCTCTCCTTTAGAATCTTTTTCACTTGCTCCACAATTTCTTCTTGTCTAACATTTTCCAGTTTCTTTGGAGCACGTTCCATCTTTAGTCAACTCCATCTTAACAAGCATACCTGACTTGTCTTAAATGTGAGCGCATTCGGGTTAAAAGCGCTTTCATACATCCGTTTAGCTGAGAAATATGAAATTAACCTGTTATGTCTTGTTTTTGCAGTTGTTCCTTTAAGAATTCGTAGTAGGCGTTGATGAGTTGTGTTCCCTTTGAGGTGACTTCGTATACTTTTCTAACTCGCCCGCCGTGAGCGTCTTTTCTGCTTCGGAGGAGACCGTTTGCTTCTAATTGGTTTAGGAGGGGATATAGTGCGCCGTGTCTCAATTGGATTCCGAACAGCCGTTGGACTTCCTTTTTGATTTTGTAACCCCACATGGGTTTGGTGTGAATTAGCCTAAGCATGAGGATATCAAGGAAGTTTTTGGCCATGCGTTCAACAATTTGTTTTTTGAACGTTTCTGACAATGTGTCACATCTCGTACCTATCTCTACTGCATGGTAAACGTCCCTAGTTTATTTAGATCATTACCTAATTTTTGGTTTAGGTTTGTTAACCATGCTTGTATATTCCCTTACACGGTACGTCTAGAATTGAACATATATTTAACAATTATCTAAGAAACGGAACAAATACATGCTACACCTTCTATTCAGCTTTGAAAGCTTTTCATACCCATTATTCCAACAAGCTGTCACAGAAGAACGAACCACAAACGTTGCATGATTTTGAGAAGAACCATTCAAGTAAACTTGTGGAGGATTATTTGGCGTTGAAGCGAATAGCGCACGGTCCAGATAGGCTT
>JAYEKF010000013.1:0-48211 GCA_034660895.1 Thermoproteota archaeon
TGTACCGCCCTCTGCATGTCTAAGACGCCGTATTTTTTTCGGGTGTCCTCATCCAAAGCGTCAGTTACAGGCAGGAGACTGGTTAAAAGCCTGTGAACTGCCCCTCGCACTCTTTGTCTGGATCTAAGATACTCTGAATAGTTCTTGTCTGGAAACTCAATGGATTTCAACCGTGTTGAGGAGAGGACATCTTCGTAGTAGCTCGCAATTCTTTCTTTTTTTTCTTTATCTCTTAACCAACCGTCAAAAACCTGAAGAGCCTCGGCTTCCACTGCTTTACTCCATGAGGGACCTTGCTCGGATGATTCTCCGCTTAAGACTGTTAAACATTTATTGAAGTTTTCTTTCACGCTGTCATCAGGTTGTAGTGAGTAGGGAGGAAAAACCATGCAGACACCTAGACTTTCCGTGTTGGGAAGTGAGGGGGCCTCTAATACGGGGCCGTAGGGTTCAAGAACTTGATAAACCTTATCAACGGTTTTCAACAGAAGATCATCCGACTTTTCTCTCTTTTCGGTGAAGAAAATTAACATCTTATCTTTCAAATGTTCCAGTTTCTTCACTACCTCATCAATTGTTTTCTGCTCTTCCCCCTCCACAGTGCCTTTCAGCTCGCCTAAAATGGTCTTACACAGCACTCCGCTCATAACTCGGGTGGCGGGATTCCAAATCTTTTCGAGGGGTTTCATTCTTTTCATCGCGAGAGCATTGGCGAAAGCGATGTCTAGAACCGCGTCTCGATGTTGAGCTAAAATGTAAGCATTAACTCTTACATCTTCTACTAAAGATTCTGAAAACTTGGCAAGACGAGGGTTCTGTTCTTTCTCCCACTCCCTGTATAATTCAAGGTTTGTTATCTCCGCATGCGCACTGAGGTGATAGACACAGGCTTTGAACAGCTTGGCAACTTTCACCTTCCCCGTTGAATCTGCGGGAACTTGATACCCCAAAAACTGTATTGGTTCATCCTCCTTCATGGACGATAATGTGGGGAGTGGAAGCACGATGACAGAGCCAACTTTGTCGTAAGATAGGGTTGGCTGCTTAAGCTTCGAGTTAACCAATATTTGTGTGTTTAACTGGTCTTTCTGGAAAGCTAGAGACCAAGCATATTCTAGGTAGCCCACGGGAACAACCGCGCATTACATGGATATCCAATAAGCTCACGTTTTTTCAAAGACAGATTTGACAACTCTCCTTACATCCGCCTGAACTTCTGGGTTATCACTTGTTAACATAATTATTGTTTCCTCCGCAGCGTCCAAAGGGTTAAGACCGTCACTAATCAAAACCGCCCAGTGCATTAAATCTCCAAGGGAAGGCCCGTAAGGGAGATCTCCCGCTTTATACTGCCTCCGCATTTCAGCTCCCACTCGGAGAACCCGGTAAGCCATATCCGTATCGACGCCCTTTTTGGCTATCAAATCTGCTTCTTCAGGAACAATTCTTTCTCCAACGCTGGGGTAGTCAAAATCTATCCATACGCTCATACGTCTTCTGAACGCTGCGTTCAACGGTTTAGTTCCCGCGAACTCAGCGGAGTAAGGGTTCATTGTGATAATGAGGTATCCATATTTTTGACGTTGAACGATTTCTGAATCTTTCTCGGTTATCACCATGTGGCCCCTTGTGTCAAGAACAGGGTTTAGTCTTGTGGCGACGTCTTGTTTCATCATGTTAGCTTCGTCTAGGTACATTAAACCTCCATTTCGAAGCCAAGAAACTAAGGGACCGTCAATCCAGTTTTCTTTACCAAGCCCTATGTATCTTCCAATGAGGTCGTAAGAGGAAGTTTGTAGACCGCAGTTAACCTCATACATTGGCAGACCAGTAACCTCGGCAACTAGGTAAGCAATGTGTGTTTTTCCTGTTCCGGAAGGACCGATCAATGCGCACTGTTTGAAATAGTAGAGGGCTCTTATTATGCGCTTCACGTAGTTGTGGCCGCTATCAATGAAGTAAGGTGTGCCCTCAGGGATCAGCGCTTTAACTTTTTTAGGAAACTCGTAATTTGGGTGAAGGTTATATTTTTCATAATCTATATCGTACATTTCACGGAGAGGTGACTTGGACAGCGATTTCTCCTTAGTCATTTGGATTGTAACTTTAGTACCATCTCGTTGGACGGCGATAACTTCTTCATTTTCTGCGCTGTCACCTCGCACACGGAGCGACAAAAGTGTTAGTCTCCATAAAGAAAGTAGTGTTTAAAATGATATAAATGTTATGTCCTACGACTTACGATATCCCATCATCCACCCCAGTTCATCATTTCATATCCAAAAGTCCACACACCCTTGTATATAGAGCTACACGACAGACTAAGCCTTTTATTCACTGTACATCCCAACTCCTAACGGCATAGAGCTCATGAGCCAAGACACCATTCTTGAGGAAGAGGATACTGTGGAAAAGCTTCAAGAGGAAAAAAAAGGAGAGGAAATTAATCTCGAAGAGGCTCTCAGCTCTCTGGATAGCATACGCGAAGAAGCCGGGCAAATTTCCGAGCTGACCATGGAACAAAAAAGACTTACCGCCGAATTCCTCCAAAACCTCTCCCAAGTTATGCGCTGTCTTTCTAAAAATCTACCAGTTTCCACTTCCATACTACCAAGGGAATGGGGCGACATTCGCCAAGCAAACCTCGACCTCACCGGTCAACTTCTGATTTTGTACGAAGATGGAAAAATTGAATCCAAAAACTTGAGAGATGAGAAGAATCATGAGGTTCTTATCAACATCATGAGCGACATCATGCCAAAACTCCGAGAGCTTACTATGTCCCATCGCCGGAAAATCGAAAAACGCGTTCGATTCATATCATCCATCGTAAAAGAGTTTCAGAAGATAGCGAAATCATTTAGATCCAACGATAGACCATCCGTTGCAAATTCGGATACAACGGAATAGAACCAAACTCAATTAACAGTTTCATCGTCACATGCTTCCAAGTCGTGCGTAGTATATAGCTACACACAAAAACTAGAAAATTCCATAATCCAACACCTTCACATAGAGATCAGAAAATAACGTACGTTGCATTTATGAATTAATAAAGTGGGGAATCAATCATCTCATCCACGAAACCACTCGGAGTTTCTACTGCTGTCAAAATTCAAAGTATCGTGGGTGCTAAACTGGGAGGGGGGAAAGAATACGAGTCAGTGAATTTTGATGTAAACGTAAAACTGGAGGAAAAGGAACGAAAAACAAGGGAAAGAGAAATATACTTTGTACTTTCCGTCCAAACGAAACCCAGCGTTGCCAAATTCAAGGTTGAAGGAACCGCAATGCTAGCTGGAGCAGACCCCGAAATCGAAAAAATGTTGGAGACGGACCCCGAAACCAAGATTCCCAGAATACTGCATAAAATATATCAACATGTTTTCACCGCTCTCTTCCTATCTGCCTCTATTATTCAAACACCTCATCCACCACCTAACCTCCTATTTTCCGCGGAACAAAACAAACCAGCCTCACCTACCTTGGAGCCCACGGTGGAGGTTGAAACGCCAACAACACCCGTGCAAGCGGAAACCAGCCCCACTGTACAAAATGAAAAAACTGCAGAGACGGTAACAACACCGGAAGCGGAGAGCCAATCTCAACAAAACGAGCAGAAGCCACGTCTGACCGCGCTGGAACACTCAAAAGCAACAACCGCAAATGAAACAACATCACCAAAAGCTGAAACTTAAATCACTACTACTTGGTCTTGCATCCTAGTTTTAGCTCTCTTCCGAACTTTTTATTTAGAGATGTTCAGTTCTTCTTCAACTTTGTTGCAGGTTCAAATACTTAAGTGAAGTCTTCTAATCCGCACTGTTTTCCCTCTGCAGGTTCTTGCGTTTGAACTTTCTCAGCCACTGTTATGCGCATTCCGTCCATAGCCGCCGTTGTGGGGACACCCGTTTCTTGTTGGATAAGTTTCGCCTGTTTTGCTGGGGATCCTTTGAAGATCATTTGGATCCCAAAATGGGTGATGATCACTCTTTCGGGTTCTGCTTCCCTTACGATTTTTATGGCATCGTTGGTTGTCATGTGCCCCTTCCAAGGTTTTCCAGCAGGTCTCATGACGCATAATATGAGAAGCCTAACACCTCGGTAACGTTTTCCTATTCCTTCAAAGTATTCTGTGTCGCTGGTGTAGGCGATATCTCCTACATCGGGGGTTTCGAATCGGAAGCCAACGGTGTCCGGGTCGGTGTGTTTTGCTTCGGTGGTAACTACTTTTATGTTGCCTATTTGGAATATAATGCCTGGTTTGGCTTCGATTAGTTGGTTTGGCATTTTTTGGTGGTATTGCGAGATAGCGGGACCACAGGTTTCATTGCCTTTTAGCACGCTGGTTGATGCGGCTAGGATTCCCCGTTTCTTGATAGTTCCTTGCGTCATAGCTTCAATTAGTATTTCAGCGTCGTTGTAATGGTCTAGGTGGCAATGTGAGACAAGTATAGCATTGATTTTTTGCGGGTTTAACCCTGCGTTGACGGAGTGTATGAGCGCTCCTGGGCCTGGGTCTAGGTGTATGTTGGCGTCCTTGTTGAGTATGCGAATTCCGGCGGTTTTTCTTTTTTGGGTGATTGTGGTGAATCTTCCGCCTCCGGTTCCGAGGAATATGAGTTGGAGTGGAAACATGGGTTTTCTCTTCTTCATCGGTGAGTATGAGGGTTGGTTGGATTTTTGTTTTCTGTTTTGGCTACGCAGGAGTGCGTATGCGGAGAGACGGAGACGGATAGAACCGCGTCTAGAGGGGTGGTTTTATTTTGTTGTAAAGATGAATTATGGTAGAGTGAGGTTGCAGGGTTGAAGTTGGTTGTTCGTGTTGGTGGTTCGGTGGTGGCTTCCCCAGTTGACCCGGTTAGGATAGAGCAGTTTGTAAGTGTGTTAAAGGAGTTGAAGAAGCAGGGTCATAGGGTGGTGGCGGTTGTGGGTGGTGGCGGTTTAGCCAGGGATTTCATTGAGATTGGGCGACGGTTGGGTTTAGATGAGGCTACTCAAGATGAGGCTGCAATTTTGGTTTCTAGGCTTTTGGCCGAGTTGTTTGTAAAAAAGTTGGGTGATTTTGGCTGTGGGTTTGTCCCAATTTCCATCGAGGATGCTACGAATTGTTTGCAGAAAAATAAAGTGGTGGTGATGGGCGGTTTGAAGCCTGGCATGACTACGGATACTGTGGCGGCGATGGTTGCTGAGCGTGTTAACGCGGGTTTGTTGGTGAAAGCAACAGATCAAGAAGGCATTTACACTAAGGATCCGAAGAAGCATGAGGACGCAGAGAAAATTGATCGTTTGAGTTTTGATGATTTGTTTAGATTGTTTGGGGAGGAGGGGCATAAAGTTGGGGTTCATCAGGTTCTTGATTCTGAGGCTGTGAAGATTCTTCGGAGAAGTGGAGTTAAGGTGGTTGTTGTGAGTGGTTTTAGACCTGAGAATGTTTTGTTGGCTGTCAGAGGTGTAAGGGTTGGTACTTTGGTTGAGTAGTGTTTGTGTGTCTAGTCTCCGGAGGGCGAGGGAACCGCCCTATCCGGATTGTCATTCTCTAAATTCCTGTGGAAATCAAACTAAACACGCCGTTCCACTACTAAAAAGTAGTCATAGTAAAAGTCACAGCAGTTAAAGTCGCATTAACCTCGTTCTTCGCCCTTTTCTCTATTCTTAAACATACACGAAGAACCAGTTTTGGCACGTGACAAAAGTTTTTATAATTTCATAAAAGTAAAAGCCATTTTGGGTAGGTGTGATGATTAAAAAAATTGGTTGCATAGAAATTCCAGTGTCAGACATGGAGAAGGCTGTTGCCTTTTACGAGGGGGTGTTGGGACTTAAGAAAACTTATGAACATCCTGTATGGACGTCTTTCGATGTCGGAGGGGTAACGTTTGCTCTTGCGGCTAGTGGAACAAAGAAGAGCAAAAAGGGCGCAAAAGTATGTACGAGCTGTTCATTATGTGTGCTTAGATTTGCAGCTGGTAAGATGAAGCAAGAAAAAGAGGCGCCTACCGCAACTTCTGTCATCTATTTTGAGGTTGAAAATCTCGATGAGGTCTACAAAAAGTTAAAAGAACAAGGCGTAAGGTTCATCACGGAACCAAAAGAGCAAGGTTGGGGCGGTAGAACAGCCGTGATGCTTGACCCTGATAATAACATACTTGTTCTCTCCGGAGTCTGAATTAAAATGTGTTAAGGTCGGCCTCCAAAAACTGTAGCCACTCTTTTTTTGTTTTAGGGACGTCACCACATTTCTTCAATAAGTACGTTTCCGACGAGGACTACACCGATTAACGCTAGGGAGAATCCGATGTTTAAGTAGAATAACAAGTACGGGTAACGAATGTTCTTGGTGCAGTTGGTTATATCTCTTAACTTTGAGAAATTTCTGTCACCTTGTCGGGAAGGACTTCGCGAATAAGTTCATTACACAAATCAAACTCTTTTCGACTGAGAATGAACACACATGTTTCCGTTGCCGTAACAAGCTCGACTGTGTAACTATAACTGGGCAGTGGAGGAAGCAAATAGCCAGGACCGGCATAACGTTCAATCCGCTTGTTTCCGATCCTCACGATACTCGAATAAAAAATCTCAAAATTTTCCTTATTCATTGCCAAAATTTGGTGAGGAGCAAGCTTCTTGAGCCTAGCTAGGCTTCTGCGTCCTATGACAAAGCTGATCAGGCCGAACAAAAAAGCAACACCGATTCCCGCGGACAAGCCAGCAAGGAACAAAAATAAATGTCTTAAGAACAAGCCGATAAGACCGATAATCATTCCAGCCGCCGCTGGAATCGCAATCCAAACGGTCTGGCGCGTAATCACCGCAACAACAACACGGTCGCCGGTGAAGAACAACACACACGGTTTCTCATGTCCTCCACCCAGTAATTGACGGGCGTCAAACACACCTGCAACTTTTTCTTGCGTCAACTTATTTGCCAACATAAATTAATGATGGAACAGAATATAGATTTTTGTCAAACAATACTTTAGCGACAGAATTCACTAGGAAATTTATTATTAACCGTTTATTGTGTTTATGGTTGGTGTTATGCCATGGGCGTTAACCTGAGAGATTTAGTTCCCAAAACCACGGTTGACCTGCAAAATCTCAGCGGTAAGTCCATCGCCATCGACGCCTACAACGCCCTGTATCAGTTTCTTGCAATTATTCGTCAACCGGATGGCACGCCCCTTAAAGATCACACTGGTCGTGTAACAAGCCATCTAAGCGGATTACTTTACCGCACAGCTAATCTTGTGGAGATGGGTGTGAAAGTTGTCTATGTTTTCGACGGTATCCCACCCGCCCTCAAAGAAGTGGAAATCAAGCGTCGAGCCAAACTGAAAAAGGAAGCCGTCATCAAGTACGAACGAGCTGTAAAGGAAGGAAAAATCGAAGAAGCCCGCACCTACGCTCAAGCCACAAGCCGCCTAAAAAACTACATGGCTGAAGACTCCAAACGCCTCCTCAAATTGATGGGCGTCCCATGGGTGCAGGCGCCAAGCGAAGGAGAAGCACAAGCCGCCTACCTCGCCAAGAAAGGCGACACAAACTATTGCGCGAGCCAAGACTACGATAGCCTACTATTCGGAGCACCACTGCTCGCACGAAACGTAACCATTTCGGGAAGAAGAAAGCTTCCAAGAAAACAAGTCTACATCGAAGTCACCCCTGAAATAGTTAATCTCCAAAACGTCCTTGAAGAGCTAGGTATCACTCACCAACAACTCGTCGATATCGGAATCCTCGTCGGCACCGACTACAACCCAGACGGCGTTAAAGGCGTTGGACCGAAAACAGCTCTTAAACTCATCAAAGAACATGGAAGCCTCGAAAAAGTTTTACCTCACCTCAAAGAAGCTAAGTTTCCCGTCGACCCACAAAGAATACGAGACATCTTTCTCCATCCAAAGGTTACGGACAACTACCGGCTTCCGTGGCGAGAACCTGACGTGGAGGGTGTTGTCGGCTTCCTCTGTGGAGAACGAGACTTCTCCGAAGACCGGGTGAGAAAAGCCCTTCAGAAAATGATGAAAGGACTACGAGAGGAAAGGGAAAAAACCACACTCGAAAAATGGTTCAGCTAAACTGTACGGCTATACTCGATGCCCATACTTTCCAGTCAATGGTACAAACGCCACTCCACCCAAATTCTCCTGACTAATTTTCCCACTCTCCCCCTTCCTCACCCGCACCAGACTTTGAAAAAAGTAGCTTCCACCCACCGGAATAACCAAAACCCCGCCTTTTTTCAGTTGCTCTATCAAAGGCTTAGGAACCTCAGGAGCCGCAGCAGTCACAAGAATCCGGTCAAAAGGGGCTTCCTCCACATAGCCCATTGAACCGTCTCCGCAAATCACAGTCACACGGTCTTCGAAACCCGCCTGAGCAATGTTTTCCCTAGCCCGCTCCGCCAACCTAGAAACAATTTCCACTGTGTGCACGTGACCCCACTTCATTCTAGGCACGTCGGTAGGCGCCACAATCTCCGCCACCGTGCAAGCGTGCCAACCTGAACCTGCTCCTACTTCTAAAACGCGATGTCCCACCTCCAATTCTAAGGCTTCATTCATGATTGAAACCATGTTTCGCCCGGCTAGTCGCTTTGGATTAGCCGTGAGGCGCAGAAACTGTTTGTCCATAGCCTATTGGAAGCGGGGAATCCACTGTTGCATAAGACTTCGCGTGTTTCGGAACAAACAGGTCGCGGCGAACCAAACGCATACCCCGAATCACACTGGGAGAACGAAGAATTCCCCCACGGACTAGTCTGTCAACTAAACGTTTCCAAGCCTGTTCATTCACCCCATTTACCTCAACAAAATACTATAAACTTGGCAGTTTAAGAGTTTACAGCCGAACATGGAGAAGGGAGAGGGGAAGGAGAAAGGAGACTATTTGACCGTCACCGACTTCGCCAGGTTCCTCGGTTTATCTGGGTCGCACCCCCTCTCCACCGCCATGTAATACGCAAACAACTGCAGCGGAATCACATATGGAATTGGACACAAAACCTCCGGTATCCCGCTTGGAACTTCTACGTAGTCGTCTACCAACGTTTTAATTTCTTCATCACCCTCCTCCACAACAGCTATTGTAGCCGCACCGCGAGCCTTCATCTCCATAATGTTTCCTATAATTGTATTCCGAGTTCCATCCCGGGGGCAAATAAACACGACTGGAAAGCCCTTTACAACTAAACTGATTGGGCCGTGCTTGCTTTCTCCCGCTGGAAAAGCGATTGAAGGAACATAGGCAATCTCCATAAGCTTCAGCCTTCCTTCCAAAGCCGTAGCGTAGCTTATTCCACGTCCCAAAAAGGAGAAGTATTGAGCGTCGCGGTATTTCTTAGCTAACGCACGAATCTTACTTTCCTGAGTTTCGATGATGGTTTCCACGATGTCCGGAATCTCCTTCACTTTCTCCTTCACCACATCCATCTCATCCTGAGAAATTTTGCCCCTTTTCTTGGCTACCCTCAACGCCAACTGAGACAATACCGAGAGCTGGGAGGTAAACGTTTTAGTGGCAGCCACCCCGATTTCTGGTCCTGACTGCTGAGCCGAATACATACGGGAAACACGTGTCAATGTGGAACCAACCGCGTTGGTTAGCCCCAGAATTGTCGCGGCGCGATTACGAGACTGCTCAACCGCTTCCAAAGTGTCCGCTGTTTCACCGGACTGACTCACAGCTAATATGGTGCTGTCGATGTTGACGGATTTTCCATGCTGTTCAACAAACTCCGAAGCAATCACTGGATGGGTGGAAAGCAACGCTAACTTGGAGAACATGTAAGAAGCTGCAAGGCAGGCGTGGTAAGATGTTCCGCAAGCTACTAGAAACACTTCGTGAGCTCGGTCTAGGAAAGTTGCCATTAAATCAAGATATTGTTCTTGCAGTCGCAGGGTGTTTCGTAGACAAAACGGCTGCTCATGAATCTCCTTAAGCATAAAATGGGGGTAACCCTGCTTCCCAGCCATCTCCGGAGTCCAATCAACAAGTTTCGGCTCTCTTGCTACAGGGCTCCAATCAACGATTTTTCGAATTTCATACCCGCCGCCGTTCAGAATGACGAGTTCTCCGTCGTTAACAATCACTGATTTGTTGGTTAGAGGTAGAAAAGCGGGGATGTCAGATGCGCAGTAGACGGCGTCTTCAGCCACGCCGAGAACGAGGGGGCTTTCTTTTCGAGCGCAGACGATTTTGTCGGGTTCTCTGGAAGATAGAACCGCCACGGCGTAGGAGCCGTTTAACCGTTTTACAGTTTCACCCACCGCCTGTGGCAGGGATAATCCTTGTTTTAAGTTTTCCTCGATGAGATGGCCAATTACTTCTGTGTCGGTTTTAGATTCAAAAATGTGTCCTCGCTCTTGCAGTTCTGTTTTCAACTCTGCGAAGTTTTCAATTATTCCGTTGTGAACCACAGCTACTTCTTTGTTACAATCTGTATGAGGGTGAGCGTTCACTTGCAGGGGCGCTCCATGCGTAGCCCATCTTGTATGTCCGATGCCTATTTTGCCCGGCAAGCCGTCTAGATTAAGGATTTTGTGAACTTCGTCTATTTTCCCCGCATCTTTTTTTATGAAAATCTTTCCATCGTTGACGGTGGCTTCGCCTACTGAGTCGTAGCCCCGATACTCAAGCCTCTTTAGAGCAGCATGGATAACTGGCGCGGCATCCCCGTCTTTGAGGATGCAGCCGAATATTCCGCACATGTTGAAACCTCAAGCACTGCTGGTTACGTTTGAATCCGCTGCAGCATGCTTATTTTAGAGTTTGGCGCCTTCTATAAGCTTTTTTAGGAAAACGGTTTCAGTTCTAAAACTAAATTTTTAACGGGTTCCATAGTTTTGGATTTAGATCAGGCGAACCTTTAATAAAATATTTATAATGGAGGCTGTCTTTATCTACCGAGAAGATTTATGAAGAAAAGAAAGTTGCTCAGCGACGAAGAAGAACAGCTAAACGTAAAGGAAATCGCTGTTTTCGAAAACCCCGAAAAGTTGAAGACTGTTCTTAACAAGCTTACTTGGAAAATTCTACGGTTATTAAGCGAGAAGGAAATGTATCCAATGGAAATCGCTAGGATGTTAAACGTGCACGAACAAAAGATTTACTACCACATCCGCAAATTAGCTAAAGCCGGCGTGCTGAAGGTAGTAAGAGAGGAGGAGAAAAAAGGAGCCGTCGCCAAATACTACAAAGCGGCTTTCCCAGCACTTGGAATTGAACTCCCCTTCGGCTACCGGAAAATTAAGGCGATTTCGACTCCAGCCCTCGACGAAAAACTGAAAAACTTTTTCACGCCGTTTCTGAAAGAAGACAGCTGTTTTGAAGGAAAAATTGTGGTAGGCAGCCCTGAACCGCACGGTCCATTCAAAACAAGCGCAAGAGACGGACATTATGCTTCTTATCTGACTTTCTTTCTCGGACAATTCGCGGAGTTGCCGAAGGACTTCGTCATACAACTAGACGTAGATGTCAAAGCGGAAAGAAGAGAAGGAAACAACTTAATCTTGGTGGGGGGGCCTGGAACCAACCTAATCACTCAAGAGGTTAACGATTTTCTACCCATACAATTTAACATGAAGAGCTCCGAACGTGGATTCTTGTTCGGGGGTTTAGTCTCCGAGAAAACTGGAAACGTTTACACCAAGGACACTGTAGGATTGATTTCTAAAATTGTGAACCCTTGGAACCTAGAAAAAAACATTATTGTTTTGGCGGGAAACAAAGCTGTGGGAACCAAAGCCTGCGTGATCGCTATCGCCAAATTCTGGAAAGAAACGCTGAAAAACTATAGCGACGAAGAAAACTTTGCCACCGTGATTCAGGGATTCGATTTAGACGGGGATGGAAAAGTAGATTCAATTGAAGTTCTAGAATAGAAAGAGGCCTAATTATTAACATTCGTGAAATGAAATGGGAGTAGTCGAAATCGTCGAAGGCCATGGGGACAAAAATGTAAAATCCACCCACAAAACAACATTTGAACTCACAAAAGAAACCGCTCTAACAAAGCGTGGTAACTGCGTGATTGTGGTTGGCGCAAACAAAGGTGCGGCGGACTTAAGTTCAGATTTCAAGGAAGCCATGAAAAAAGAACGTGCGCAATTAACTATTATAATTGAAACTGGTGAAACTAAGGAAATTGTGGAGGCGAGAGGAAGCCCTCAACTGTCGTTCACGCATCCAACGGATTTAGTGGTGAGAAAAAGCAACTACATTTGCAGCCGAACCCTAGCGATAAAAGCAGACAAGGCAGCCAACAATCTTTCAAGAAAACTCGTGAAAAACCTGCAGAACCCCAATCAAAAAGTCAAGATTACATTGAAAGTGAAAAATTACTGAATTTCAGCATCCACCACAACTTGCCAAGCATAAGGTGCAATTCCACGAACAACTCGCGCCAACAAAACTTTCTCAACTTCACGGCCAGCTTGTTTTACGGCTTCGGTTAATCGAACCTTCGCAGTTTCCAGCGGCTTCGATTCGTGAGTGAATTCATAATAGTGTATAATACCGCCTTCTGGCTTCAAGGCTTCACACGTCGCATCCACGAACTCTATCGCCCTCTCCGGCAAATTCATAATCACTCGGTCGGCAATCCCTCTTAAACGTTCTTGAACAATTTGTTTTGCGTCGCCTAGAATGGGTGTAACCTTTTCCGCCACATGGTTCACGGCGAGGTTCTTCTCTAAGAGTTGTACGGCGTTTGGGTTCATGTCCACGGCGTACACTTGTACATCCCTACGCCTCTTTGCTATCAAAATGGAGAAGGGGCCGACACCAGCAAACATGTCAACCACGGTTTCGCCCTCCCGAACTTGCTGAGCCACACGGTTATGCTCATGGGAAAGTCTTGGAGAAAAGTACACCTTCGCTAAGTCCACATGATAAACGCATTTGTGCTCCCTATGAACCGCCTTAGTCTTCTCCTCACCCGCAATCACTTCGAACTCTCTAATACGATAAACGCCTTCCACAGCACCCGCCTTAGCGAGAACCGTCCGCAACCGCTTATGCACTGTTAACAACGCCTTTCCAATAACCTCCTCATATTCTTTCAACTCCGGCGGAACCTGTAAAACAGCGATGTCGCCAACAAAATCAACAGACTGAGGAAGACTAGCCAAAAGATGGGGAGGCAAACGGTTCTCAAGCGCATCCACAATATTTAGGGGACGTTTGCTACGTTCAGAGAAAACGTGGGTTGCGACCTCAAATTCAGAAAGGTTTTTTCTAAGCGTTTCAAGGTCGGATGGGAGCAATTTGCGAACTAAAGGTACATGTAGATAATTGTTCACTCGGTCGATTTTTAAGTCTCGATTCAGAAGGTTAAGCTGGCTGAGAAGCAAAATGGCTTTTTCGCCTAGAACTTTAGGAACTTGCAGGCAAACCGCCTCCGACGTTGCCAAAGCACTCAAACCTTCTAAGAAACAGATGGGTAACAATAAATAAAGCGTTACTAGCGAAGCCTCAGCCTGGAGGCCATACCGAACGGAAACTAGACCACCAGTCATCAGATTTAGCTTGAAGCAGGGACTTAGCAGTTTTGTAGGCGACTTTGTAGTCGAAAATGCCCTTCTTAGCTTCCACAGCTTTTTTAAACAACTCGGCTTCCACCTTATTTTTGAAAGTTCCAATAGTTAACCCGCCGATACCCCAAACACCCGGCAAAACTTCAACACCGTCGTCTTTAGGTTTAACCCCTTCCACACCAACCGGGGGAATAGCATTCACATCCGCTACAACCTTACATCGTCCACCATATTTCTTAAGCACATCTAAAGGCAACATCTGAATTCCGGCAGCACCGGCGGATAAAACAATCTCCATGTTTTGTACAGCTTCGCCGAACTGTTCGAATGCAGAAGCCTCCACACCTTTCACTCTTTCCTTTCCAATTTCCTCGTTAATTTTCTCCGCAACCGCCGTGGACTTTGCTAGTTTCCGTGAAGTAACAATCACGTTTGCGCCTTCAGAAGCGTACAAACGAGCGGCTGTTCGACCCACAGGTCCAGTGCCCGCCAGAACAGCGATTTTTTTTCCTTCGAAACCGCCGAACCCTTTCTGGATGGATAACACAAGGGTTTTAGCCACAGCGGCGGAGGCGGTGGTATACGCACCTTTCGGGTCAACGATGGTGGCGAGTTCGAATGGTGGAAACATCACTTCCTCAGCGACTTCCAAGATTCGCTGAGCTTTTTCAACATCATGCCCCCCAATGAAAAGTTTTGTATATTTTGCTCCTTTTGGGCCGCGGGGAAACATTGCGTCTTGAACAATCTTTCTTGTATCTTCGGCAGTAACGTTACTGTACGTGAGAATTTTTGCTTCCGGAAAAAGGTTGATGGCGGTTAACATGTCAAAGGGACTGACATGCTTATTTGTGTCCAGAAAAATGAATACGGTTTTTTTCACCCCTTCAGACAAAGATGTCACCAGAAATTACGTTACTTTCAGTAAGAACCCTGCGTGTTTTAAAACTTACGTGTTTGCGGGCCCGAGGGGAATTGAACCCCTGACCTGCGGGTTAAGAGCCTCAACCTAGCTGTGCAGCTAGTCCGCCGCTCTACCTTGCTAAGCTACGGGCCCATCACATAATTTTGAGAACAGCCACCCTAATATGTTTCGTTACGTAATCCTATTTAAATTACGGTAGAAGGGACACAGTTTGGGCGAACTCGTGTTCATAGGCTTAGGATTGCACGATGAGAAAGATGTTTCACTTCGAGGAATACAAGAAATGAAAACTGCAGACCAGATTTTCGCGGAAGTTTACACAAGTCTAATGCCTGCATTATCAATTGAAAAACTGGAAAAAAAAGTTGAAAAGAAGATTTTGGTAGTTTCAAGACGGTTTTTAGAAGAAGAAGGCGGACAGCCAATTCTACAAGAAGCAAAGGAAGGAAAAGCGGTTTTTTTGGTTCCAGGCGACCCGTTGATTGCTACCACTCATGTGGATTTACGGATTCGCGCAGAAAAAGAAGGAATAAAAACGCGTGTTGTGCATGGAGCGTCTATCCTTTCAGCCGTCATCGGTTTGTCAGGTTTACAAAACTACAAGTATGGCAGAAGCGTAACTATACCGTTCCCCACAAACGGGTTCATCCCTGAAACGCCTTACTCGGTGATTAAACAAAACAAGAAACTGGGGCTTCACACCCTATGCTTCTTGGACATCAAAGTCGAGGAAAAACGGTGCATGACTATTAAACAAGGATTACAAACGCTTTTACAAGTAGAAAAAAGGAAAAAACAAAAAATACTCACATCAGACACTCTGGTTGTAGGGGTTGCCCGAGCTGGGTCGGACAATCCAGTGGTCAAAGCTGGTTACTTAGAAAAACTGGTAAACTACGACTTCGGCGCTCCCCCTCACACGCTGGTTTTCCCCGGTAAACTTCACTTTATGGAGGCTGAGGCGCTTGTCGGTTTGGCGGGGGCTCCGAAAGAAATCGTAGAGACACCTTGATATCGCGAAACTGCCAGAATTCTTATTTGGAAGGTTCCTTCAATATTATGTTGGGTTGGTGAGCTGGCGGACGGCTCCGAGCCGCAAGGCTTGAGGAAACTCCGCCCACAACGCAGACTTGCAACGTCGCAAGACGTAGGATGAGAATTCTGGCTCCGGAACAGAAACGAAACGTCCATCCAGCGTGTGAAGATGATGCATGCTAAGTTGCTGAAGATGCTGAATGTGAAACGGTGAAACGGCCGACCTGCAAGGTGAAAGGGCAAATAGACGCCGGTGATGTTTCTGCACGAGGCGTGGGTAGCCCGTTTAGCTGAATGCCGTCTTGAACAGAAGGCGGGTTACGACCAGCACACCAGCCCCTAGCTAAACATGAACTGTTTTTGTAACTTTACCACTTCAGTACTGTCTTTTGCTTTCGCATAAGCATCTAACCGTTCACGGTTTAATTCAATAAAGTGGGGGCCCCATTTGAAAATCGAAAGCAAACGTTTAGCTTCATCCTGAAAACCCGCGATGTACAAGGCTGCGGCTAACGCTTCCACCGTGCTCAACTTGGTGGGCACACCGTAATTCACTGGATTCGCCGCCACAAGATACGGTAGACAGCGAGAAGCACCGTGCATGTGAACGTGTAGTATTTCGTTGCTGTGAACCCAACTGCAGTCTAAAGCCGCTAACCCTTTTTGTTTCAATCGCTCACGGTCCGCTGGAGAAAAAGCCTTTCCTGAAAAGGGGTTTAGAACCACTGCTTCGTGAGGCAGCCGCTTAATCTTGTACACCAATCGAACAAGGTTGTGATGTCCCAGTTTCAGCGCCGTACATTTTTTCGGGTCACATTGCCTTGCATGATAAACAGTGATTTCAACGTTTTTATAGTGCACGGTTCAGCACACTTCTATGAGCCATCGGATTCTCCATAACCTTGGGAATCCAGTCAAGAAGATCTGTGGGAACCATGTGACACCCTTTCTCGTTTTGCACAAAATCCCCGCAAGCGCCGTTGATGAAGGCCCCCGCCGCAGCAGCCTCGAAAGGGTCGGCTTTTTGCGCTAAAAACGTACCTACGACGCCCGATAAGACGTCGCCGGTTCCGCCTACCGTCATCCCAGGGTTGCCTGTGAAGTTAAGTTTCACCCTTTTTCCGTCGGAAATTACGTCCACCGGTCCTTTCAGCAAAACGACGGCCCCAAGTTCAGTGGCGGTTTTTTGCACCTCTACTACTCTTTCCTCCAGGTCCTTGGGGGGCGCTGTCCCCGTGAGTTTTTGGTATTCACCGGCATGAGGCGTCAACACCAACGGTGACCTTAGCTGCCGCTTAACCTCAGCGAACGCCTTTAATCCATCTGCGTCCAACAACAACGGTGTCCTTGCATCCTCCACTATCTTCACAATTTCTTCCACCGCATCCTCAGTTTCCTTGTGCAGTCCCAACCCTGGACCCAAAATTACGGCCGTCACCGTGGCTAAATAACGTTTAATCACAGGTGTGTTATGACGGTTAAGATGCTCCCCTTCCAACTTCACTGTGATTAGGTTGGGAGACATGGCTGAGATCACGCGGCTGGTTTTTTCTGGAGCTGCAACGTAAACTAAATCCACGCCGGTGTGTAAAGCCGCTAAGGCGGCCAAGGTGGGGGCGCCTGAAAAGACCTCGCTTCCCCCCACCACGAGAAGGCGACCGAAATCTCCTTTATGCGATTGTGTTGGACGAGGTTTCCTTATTAATGAAACGTCGCCTGGACCCGCAAGCCGCTCCACCTCAGAGGGGATTCCGATATCCTTCACCACAACCTCGCCAACGTATTCCTCTGCTTTCCGTAGTCCCGGCTTCATCTTATGAAACGTAACTGTTAAGTTTGCTTTCACCGCCTCGCTTGGCACATCACCGGAATCGGAGTTCACACCCGTCGGCACATCCACAGCGACACAAAACGCGTTGGCGTCGTTAATTTTTCTAACCAGCTGCAAAATCGGCGGACGAGGTGGGCCTTTCAAACCGGTTCCTAACAAAGCGTCAACTAAAACCTCTGCTTCCACGGGGGGAATAAGTGTAGAATCACAAATCTCATGTATATTTACGCTGTTTTTCAACGGTTGCAAGGCAATCCAGTTCTTACGGACGGCTTCATCTGTAATATTTGAAGGTTTGCCTGCAAGCAACACTTCCACTTTGAAGCCTATACTCGCTAAATGACGTGCAACAACGAATCCGTCGCCTCCATTCCCTCCTAACCCGCAGAAGACTGCAACTTTAGCTTCTTCGGGTTTAAAACGGAATGAAATTTCTGTGGCAACGTTCCGTCCAGCGTTTTCCATCAACTGCAACAGTGAAACACCGAAATATTCGGAGTTAATTTCAAGAGCGTGCATTTCCCTACTTGTTATGACATCCGTTTCCATATAGTTCATCTCCAATTATAAGCAGGGCACTTCACCATATAATTGTTAGTGGAAAAGCATAACAACTTTTTGACTTGCTGAATGTACAGCTTGAAAGCGTTTTTGATGTACAAAAGGAATTTGACTTAAATGGGGTTAGAAGCACTATAAGAAATGCCGAACGTCTAATGGAAAAAATTAGGGTAAAGTATTTTAAGAGAACAAGCCAACAATAAGACTCTTAAGAGGAAAATAAGTATGCCCACCGCCTTTGTGCTAATCAACACCGAAATTGGTTCAGAAGAAGATGTGCTAGCAGAACTCAAAAAAGTAGGAGGGGTAAAAGAAGCCTACTTGGTTTACGGCGTTTACGACATCGTAGCTACAATAGAAGCTGAAACCATGGACAAACTTAAAGAAATCGTAACGTGGAACGTGCGACGGCTTGACAAAGTCCGGTCCACCCTAACCATGATTGTGGTTGAAGAAGCAAAATAACTTCCCCTTTTATTTGCTAACCCGAAACACAAGTTCTTATCAGAGAGATAATTTTCTAAAATAGAACAGATGAAATGGTTTCCTTCATGCTTAGCATGCACATCGGATTTGACGACACAGACTCCCCTCAAGCTGGATGTACTACCTACATAGCGGCGCTTCTCGTAGAGAAACTGGACAAGCTGGGCGTTTCATTCATTGACTACCCAAACCTTATCCGACTTAACCCTAATGTTCCATGGAAAACCCGCGGCAACGGCGCCCTTTGCCTACGAATTCAATGCAACGAAAACTTCAAACAGAAAATAAAAGAAATTGTAGTTGAAGCTGTAGAGAAAAACGCTGACATGAGTTGCCCAAACACTAACCCTGGCGCTGTCCTCTTTTACGAACGTAACATCCCAGAACAAATCAAAGTTTTCGCTCAAAAAACCATAAAAGGCGTCGTAAAAATCGGGGAAGCTTTAAAGCTCATCAAAAAGTTTAATGCAGATGCAGTTCGCTTTAAAAAAGGCAGAGGAATCATCGGAGGCTTAGCTGCCATCGGTGAAACCTTAGAACGAGACCACACCTATGAAATTATCGCGTATCGAACCCCAGAAAACCGCGGTGAACCACGGAAAATAAATTCTTCATCCATCAAGGAAATGAATCAAAAAACAGCTCCTCTCACTTTCAACAACATTGACCCGGAAACTGATCGCATCCTTATCACACCGAGAGGGGCAGATCCAATTCTTTACGGCATCCGAGGGGAAACCCCTGAAGCTGTTAAACAGGCACATCAAACGGTTGTCTCTGAGGAAATTGTAGAAAGGTGGGTTATTTTCCGCACCAACCATGGAACTGACGCTCATTTAAAAAAAATTAAAGCAATCAACGAGGTCCAACCATTCCAACCAGTAATCGCTCGCGGAGTTGTAGCTGAAAAACCGTACATAGTTCCGAGAAGACACGTTATTTTTTCCATTCATGATGAAACAGCTAAAATAGACTGCGCTGCTTACGAGCCTACAGGAGCGCTTAGAAAAAACGCCAAAAAACTGGTTGTCGGCGACTTTGTGCAGGTGTACGGTGGCGTTCGCCCTGCTTCCTCAGAACATCCTTTAACTGTTAACTTGGAAAAAATAAGAATTTTAGAATTAGCTTCAAAAACCATTTTCCGTAATCCTTTGTGTCCTAAATGTGGCAGACGAATGAAATCGATGGGAATAGAAAAAGGGTTCAGATGCAAAAGATGCGGGTTTCGCTCTTCTGAAATGGAAAAAATAAGTGTTCAAGAAACTCGTGGCGTCGAAAAAAGGCTTTACGTTACTTCTCCTCGGTCGCAGAGACATCTAACGAAGCCGCTTTGCAGATATGGAAAAGAGAAGGCTGATGCGCCTAAAACTCTGATTGATGGTTGGCATGGTCCATAAACTCGTAGCTGTTAGTCTTCGTTTGCTTCTGAAACTTTGAACATTTCACAGAGAAGTCGATAGAGTTCCTTTCCCTCTTCAACCTTAGTGAACAATTCCTTCTCAGCCTTTAACACTTGCCTCGCCACTTTGTAGGTTTCTCTCCACTCCAGCTCCTTCCACATTAGCTTGTAGTTCTTCAGTTCAACCCATGCTCGAAAAACCAGCACTACAAACATACCTAAAGTTAGGAGCAGATTTAACAGGTATATGTACCACACGTCTAACGGCATCGTTTTCACCTCTCTTATTATGTTACCAGCTAACGAGACAAAAAATTAGCTGATAGACATTTAAATCATTCCATTTCACCGGTGGATGTGTATGATATGTGCGGTGGAGCAGAAAAGGACTTAACAACCAGTTCATCTCAGTAAACAAAAATAAAGGGTGCCCCCGTTAAATCATAAAAGAAGGTTTAAACTTTCATGAACGGCGTATTAACCTCTATCATTTACCAGCTTGGACTCGGCGGATTAGGCGGTTTCATAATTGGATACGCGGTTAAGAAGCTCACTAAGCTCCTAGCCATTCTCACAGGTCTTTTCTTCCTAGCTCTAGCGTATTTAGGTTATAAAGGCGTAATCACCATAAAATATGAGGAATTAACTGAAGCAGTAAAAACTTTAATAGGTGCCACAGGAAAGGCGGTGGAATGGCTTGTTCCAATCATAGCCAGTCTACCGTTCACAGGAAGCTTGATAGTAGGTTTCCTACTTGGATTAAAAACCGGTTAGGATGTGAACCATATTAATGTTTAAATGCTTCCAATCTTTAATTTTGAAGGTTAGCTTTCCACAGTGATTGGAGATACTTAGAGTTGCGTTTTCCTGAAAGCGAGTATCACGTCCCATTCTTTGACGAGTACGGGTACGTTAGAAAGTTGTGTCCGAAGTGCGGAGGATATTTTTGGACGCAAAACCCGGAGCAGAAGACTTGTGGAGAATCTACCTCGCATGGCTGCGCACCACTAACTTTTATTAATAATTCCCCTACACATCGCCGCTATACTTTACAGGAGATGCGGGAGGCGTTTCTATCTTTTTTTGAAAAGCACGGACATGAAAGAATTCAACCGTATCCTGTGGTGGCTCGGTGGAGAGGTGACTTGTACTTAACCCACGCCAGCATCATCAACTTTCAACCGTACGTTACGAACGGAATTATTCCTCCACCGGCTAATCCTTTGGTGATAAGTCAACCCTGCATACGACTAGTGGACGTGGATGATGTGGGGCCCACATTTGGTCGACACTTAACTATTTTTGAGATGGGCGGTCATCACGCCTTCAACTATCCGGATAAAGAGGTTTACTGGAAGGACCAAACTGTCCGCTATCATCACCAGTTTATCACAGAAGAGTTAGGGGTAAAATCTGAACAAGTTGTTTACAAGGAGGATGTATGGTCTGGAGGGGGAAACGCTGGACCAGATTTGGAGACCGTGGTTCGAGGGCTGGAACTTGCCACACTCGTGTTTATGAAGTTTAAGGTGGTTAACAGCGAGTTTATTGAGTTGCCCATACGAACCGTGGACACAGGCTACGGAATAGAACGGTACACTTGGCTCTCACAAGGCTCGGTGAGTTGTTTCCACACGCTGTACAGCCCAATTTTAGATAAGATTTCCAAGATGGCGGGAATCAGCCAAGTTGAAGACGATTTGTTGGCGAAAGCGGCGGAACTATCGGGTGTGATGGAGTTAGAGAAAACGGCGGACCGCAGGGAAGCTCGGAGGAAAGTTGCAGAGCAAATGGGAATGGAAGTGAAGGAGTTAACCAAGTTGTTGTCGCCCATAGAAAACGTGTTTGCCGTTGCCGACCACACTAAATGTTTAACGTTTATGCTCGCTGAGGGAGTGGTGCCTTCCAACATGGGTGAAGGATATCTGGCGCGGCTGATGATTCGACGAACCCACCGACTGCTTCGGCTGCTCGGCGTTGAGGAAAAACTGCTGGACATTATTGACATGCAAATCGGCTTTTGGTCTCCAGATTTTCCACGTTTAAAGAAAATGCGCGAGGAAATCTTAGAGATTCTTTCCGTGGAACAGGACAAGTTTCAGGAAACTCTGAAGCGTGGGCGTTCTCTGGTTAAACGAATCATCGGAAAATCAAAAGAGAAAGGTGCACCTCAAATTTTGAATGAAAGATTGGTTGAACTTTACGACTCGCATGGGCTTCCACCCGAATTTGTTCAGGAAACAGCGGAACAGGAAAATGTGAAAGTGATTGTGCCTGAAAACTTCTATCGGATGGTAGCTGAACGGCACATGCAGGCGCCCTCGCAACGAGAAGACGAAACCGTGAAGACATTGGAAAACCAAGTTTACGACCTCCCACAAACAAAAATGCTCTATTACGAAAATCCCTACCTTTCCAAGTTTGAAGCAAAAGTTCTGCAAGTTTTAGATGAGCAGATGATGGTTTTAGAAAAAACCGCGTTTTACCCAGAGGGGGGAGGACAACCCGCAGACAAAGGCTACTTCACGTTTGATGGAAATCGGTCGGAAGTGGTGAATGTCCAAAAAGTTGGGAAAGTGATTGTTCACAAGCTGAAGGGTGAGATGCCAAAAAAAGGAGATAAAGTGGAGGGAAAAATTGATTGGAGGCAACGCAGTATTCTAATGAAACAGCACACTGCAACTCATGTTTTAATGGGCGCCGCACGCCGCGTGCTAGGCGAACACGTTTGGCAAGCCGGCGCACAGAAAGGAGTAGAACACTCAAGATTAGACATCTCACACTTTCGAAGATTGACACTTGAGGAAACACAAAAGATTGAAACCTTAGCAAATCAAGCCGTAACGCGGAACATACCAGTAGAAACATCTTGGATGCCGCGGGGAGAAGCTGAAAAACGGTATGGTTTCCGACTTTATCAGGGAGGAGCGGTACCCGGCAAGGAAATTCGCGTTGTAAAAATAGGCGACTGGGATGTGGAAGCTTGTGCAGGAACCCACGTGCGGAACACTGGAGAAATCGGGTTCATCAAAGTTGTCCACACCGAAAGAGTGCAAGACGGTGTAGAGCGACTCATTTTCAGCGCAGGTCTTCCAGCTCTGAAATCCGTGCAGGAAAGTGACCGGTTACTTTGGAAGCTTTCGGAAGCTTTGAATGCCCCGCGAGAAAAGATTGTTAAAACTGCAGAACGACTCGTGAGGGAGTGGAAAGAAGCACGAAAAGAAAAGGAACGTCTTATCAAAAAAATTGCTCAGGAAAGTTTGAAGCATACAGACATGATGAAAGCTGTGGCAACAAAGCTGATTGACAATGTGAATTTTTCGGAGGGAGAGTTCAAGCCCGCCGATGTTGACCTTATGATTCAAACAGCCAACGAGCTGGTAAAAAAAGACTCTACAGTTGTCGCTGTATTTTACGGAATTAAAGACAAAACTGTTAGATTTGTGGTCGTGGCTGGGGCGGATGCAGTAAACCGTGGCGTTAACGCTGGCAAAATCGCTGAACAAATGGCATCCATAGTTGGTGGTGGAGGCGGTGGGAGACCAGATTTCGCTCAAGGAGGCGGAACAAAAACCGATAAGGTGCCCAAGGCATTGCAGAAGGCGGAACAAACGATAAGAAAGCAGGTTGGAACAAGCGCAAGAAATTAAAGCAACCCTTTACAACTATACTATGTGGTGCGAAAATTGAGGAATCGTTTCCTCTTCAAAGAATAACCAAACCGTTAATAAGTACCAGAATAGTTCAGAATTTTTCATGAAGTTCTTAACGCATATCGAGGAAAAATGGCAGAAAAAATGGGAAAACAAGAAGATTTTTGAGGCAGACCCAGACCCAAACCGCAAGAAATGTTTTGTTACGTTCCCATATTCATACGCGAATGGCCCACTCCACGTTGGACATGGCTTCACCGCCACCCGCGTTGACGTGTACGCAAGGTTTAAGCGGATGCAAGGCTACAACGTTTTGTTTCCTTGGGCCTGGCATTGGACGGGTGAAACCATCGCCGGAGCAAGTGAACGGATTAAACAAGGAGACAAGTCGTTCATACGAGCGTTAACAGAAATCGATGGTGTACCCGAAGAGGAATTAGAGAAGCTTGTCAACCCAGTGTACATGGCTTCTTACTACACTAACGAAAACCGTGAAACTGTTAAACGCGCTGGCTTTTCCATTGACTGGAGAAGAGAGTTTCACACAACCAGCCCAACATTCAACAAGTTCATTGAGTGGCAATACAAGCATCTGAGGGAAAAGGGTTATGTGGTTAAGGGAACCCACCCAGTTGTGTGGTGTCCACATTGCCAAAGCCCAACTGGAGACGCAGACCGACAAGAAGGAGAAGGAGTTTCGCCTGAAGAATACACGCTTATAAAATTCGAGTTCGAAAACAGCTACTTACCCGCCGCAACCTTCCGACCTGAAACCATCTACGCTGTCACTAACATGTGGATACACCCAGACGCCCATTATGTTGAAGCACAAGTTGACGACGAAAAATGGATTGTCAGTAAAGTCGCCGCTGAAAAACTGAAAGAACAAAAACGAAACGTAAAAATCATTCGCGAATTTAAGGGCAGAGAAATCGTTGGAAAAAATTTTGTAAATCCAATTAACAAACAAAGTTTGCCTATTCTGCCAGGATGGTTCGTTAACCCAAAGAACGGTACAGGCGTTGTTTACAGCGTTCCAGCTCACGCACCATACGATTGGCTAGCGTTAAGAGACTTGCAAAGGAATCCAGAATCGTTACGTGAGTTCGGCGTAGACGCCTCTGCGGTAAAAAGTATAGAGCCAATTTCTATGATTCAAGTAGAAGGTTTCGGAGAATACCCAGCGGTTGAAATTGTGGAACAATTAGAGGTGAAATATCAGAACGACCCAAAAGCGGAAGAAGCGACAAAAACTCTTTACAAGAAGGAGTTTCACGGAGGCGTCTTGAAGCAAATCTGCGGGGAATACGCTGGGAAGATGGTGCGTGAAGTTAAGGAACCGCTGATTCAAAACTTCAAACGAAAAAACATCGCTGACTCCATGTACGACTTACCTCAACCAGTTGTTTGCCGGTGCCTAACACCATGCATCGTTAAGGTGCTGGAAGGTCAATGGTTCCTGAAATACTCTGATAACGCATGGAAAGAAAAAACCAAAGAGGCGTTGACACAAATTTCCATTTACCCGAAAACAGCGGAACAATGGTTCATCACAATCATAGATTGGTTAAGGGAGTGGGCTTGCGCAAGGAAAACCGGTTTGGGAACCCCGCTTCCATGGAGCCCAGACTGGGTTGTGGAAACATTAAGCGACTCCACCGTTTACATGGCCTTCTACACCATTAACAAACATGTCACGCAACATGACTTAACATCGGAGCAATTAACTCCAGAAGTGCTTGACTACATTTTCCAAGGTGAAGGAAACATTAACAATGTGGCTGAAAACTCCCGCATCAGTCCAGAAATTTTGGAATCAATGCGAAACGAGTTCCTCTACTGGTATCCAGTAGACTTGAGAGTTTCAGGCAAGGAGCTTGTGCCAAACCATTTAACATTCTACATTTTCCACCATGTGGCGCTATTTCCACCAGAACATTGGCCAAAAGCAATCGGCGTCAACGGAATGCTGATGAGTGAGGGAAACAAAATGTCTAAGTCCAAAGGAAACTTCGTCACGCTGAAAAGCGCCATAGAACAGTATGGAGCAGACCCTACACGATGCGCACTGCTACTCGGCGCAGAAGAAATGGATGACCCGGACTGGAGAAAAGAAAACGTCCGAGACGTGAGAAACAAAATTGAATCCTTCTACAAACTAGCTGAAAACATTGTAAAAACTGCAGAAGAAGAAAAAACTGGACATTTAGAAAAGTGGCTAACCAGCAGACTGCAACATCAAATCAAAACAGTAACTGAAAGCCTTGAAGAAATGAAAACCCGAACAGCCGTGGAAACCGCTTTATTCGAGGTGTGGAAAGACATCCGTTGGTACACACGAAGAAAAGGAACAGCAAACACAAAGACGCTGAAAAAAACCTTGAACACTTGGGTGCGACTGCTCGCTCCGTTCATACCCCACATCTGCGAGGAAATATGGAATAAAATGCATGAAGAAGAACTTGTTTCATCAGCCGACTGGCCTAAATACAACGACAAAAAAGTGAACATTCAAGCTGAGGAAAACGAGCTTCTAATTAAAAACGTGTTCAGCGACACTCAAAACATCATCCAAGCAACAAAAATCAAACCAAAAAAAATATGCTACTACGTCGCAACCCCATGGAAATGGAAAGCCTACCTAACATCATTAAAGAAAGCCATTAACAAACGGGCGACCGTGAGTAGCTTAATGAAAGAATTAACGGCTGACCCCGAGTTAAAAAAGAAGGTGAAAGACATTGCAAAATTCATCCCCAAAATTCTCAACGACGTCAACCAAGCCTCAGACGACAAAAAACAAAGGAGAGTTGAAATAGGCATCTTGGATGAAAACATGGTCCTGAAAGAGGCGAAGAGTTTCTTCCAACGAGAATTTGATGCAGAAATCTACGTTTACCAAGAAGCCAACCCGCAACGTTACGACCCAAAACAGAGAAGCCGAATAGCTAGACCGTACAGACCCGCCATCTACATAGAATAAAAATAAACTTAACCATAAAGGAAAACGCAAAACCATCCGAAACAACAGTGAATGAAAGAATTATATCAAAGAAAACCAAAGACTATGCCCGTTAAATGGGCCCGTGGCGCAGCATGGATTTCTCCCACCAGAAAGCGCGTCGGCCTTCTAATTGGATGACAAAGGGGATAGCCGAAGATCCGGGGTTCAAATCCCCGCGGGCCCGCCAAGAAGGTTAATTCCAAAGATTTGTTTCTCCCTTGAGTTTATGAAGCTGGAACATGAAGCAAAAATCTCCATTTTCTCATGTGAAGAAGATGCTTGCTGAGGCTAAAGTTCCCTAGACTGAAAACATAGGAGAAAATAACGATTAACAGAAACGTTTAAGCACTCAAAGGAGAAAAGTTAAACGGTTAAGCCAACGCTGAACTTGTGTTGGAGGCGTGTCACCGCCTAGCCCATAATGAGGGGTAGAAAGAGAACAACAATTGGAGGCAAAAATAGTGTGGAAACTGACAAAGGGTAACGTTGGAATTGTGTTGGGCTTTCTGGGGGAGTGATGTCTATTCTAGAATCTGGTGTTATCTTAGCTTACGCCTATGAGATGGGTCGTATCGGTGAGGGTTGGGGGCTGGTGGGTCTCGGAGTGGGCATCCTAGCAACGATAGGAGTCGTGATGGTGTACAAGGGCATCAGACTTGCTGGTGCACTGATAACATTCTTCTCAACCCTGGTAGGTCAGCTGAGCGGCGGAGCTATCGGGCTTGCCCTATGGGTGCTAATTGGTGGTCCAACAGCTCGCGCAATATTCAACACGGGCTTGAGATTTGCTGTTCCCAGCGGGACGATACTCAGTTTAATCGGCAGCGTTACTATACTGGCTGCCATCTGGAAAAGCAGAAGGGAGGTGGCCTAGCCCTAATTGAAGGGTAGAAAGAGAACCATGAAAAATAAAATTGGGAAAGAAAATGAGAAAAGTTGAATGGAACCGGAAAACGATATCAGTTGTTTTGTTAGCAGTGGTTTTATCAATAAGTCTTCTGATTGGATTCCAATTAACTAATACTGGGATGAATCCAGAACTCGAAACCGTTACGGTGGAGGCGGTCCGTTGGCAGATTGATAGACCTTCAGATGATGTTCACTTTAACGAGAGAATCGAAAAAGCTAGTACTAACGATTGGGCGTCAGTGGGTATTGGTGTGGAGATATGCACCTACCATGAAGATGAGAGCAATTACCCGTATGAACATAGAGATGGCGTTGGCCTTAATGTTGATTTCAACGCAACGGTGCTTCCGGGTTTCACCGCTTCCACCACGGTTAGGTTCCGTCCGGACGAGAAAGCCAGCACATACGCTTCTTCGACGTATATGGTGAAACACAACCTCACAGTTAAAAGAATGAAGCGGTTTGGCACCAATACCAGCGAAGCATACATCTTAGCCACAGCCACAAACTCATCCTGCTCTCTCAAGACACGGAGTGACTGGGTGTTCATGGATCAAGATTTGGAGGAGCATCAACTGAAAGTGGTGTTCGAGTTCACCTATCGAAACGCCACTGTACACAGGAAAATCATACTTCCCATAATATTGAATATGGTGCAGGATGTGGGGGAAACCTTTGACGCAGCGAAGAATATGACGGTTGGTGAACATCGAGGATGCCTTGACGGGGTGGATTACATCGACATGTACGCCATAAACGTGCAGAACGGGGAAACCATAAACCTCACTATGACCCCGCCGGAGGACGTCAATTACGACCTGTACCTCTACAACCCCGATCGACAAGAGGTAGCCAACTCCACGCAAAACGGAAACGCAGCCGAATCCATCACTTACCAAGCCAACCAAACTGGAACATGGTACGTAAGGGTAAAGCTAACCGAGCGCATGGGGTACCCGAACAAGGGAATCTATGATCTCAATCTGCAGGTGCGGGCGCCATGAAAAAGATGAAAAAACTTTGGAAAATACTCTCTGTCGTTCTAGTGATTGCTTTAATTAGTGTAGCTGGCATAGCCGTTTACGCCTTCTACGGACCACCACCAATAACGTTTAACCTGTTAACCGATAAAGAAACTTACCAACTTGGGGAACCAGTAAACATAACTATCACGCTGAAAAATCAGGCTCCTTGGCCTATCACAGTAAGTTGTTCTCTGTGGTGCGATTTCCACATCAAAGATGAAAGTGGTGACGTTTATTCACCGGGTTTTCTATATTATCCTGGATGGCACAGTTTCACCTTATCGTCTCTAGAACTAAAAAGCAACCGGTTCACGTGGAAACAAGTAAATAACCTTAAGTTAGATGGTAACGAAATACCTGTTACCGCTGGAACTTACAAAATCGTGGCTTCCCCCACTTTCGAATACAACGGACGAGAATACCGCTTCGAACGTGAAGTAATAATAATCATTCAGGGAGGGTGAGAAACGATGAAAAGCCAGCAGTATTCTGCTGGAGGCGTGTCATCGCCTAGCCCTAATTGAAGGGCAGAAAGAGAACCATGAAAAAATAAAATTGGAAAGAAAATGAGAAAAGTTGAATGGAACCGGAAAACAGTTTCAGTTGTTTTGTTAGCAGTGGTTTTACCAATCAGCTTGGTGGCCGCGTTTGGATTAACTGGCATGTTTGCAGGCTCAAACGGTTCTCAGTGGCCTCTAACCATCACGTTAGACAAAGATGTGTACTATGTAGATGATAGAATGCACATCACCATAACGAACGTTTCAAACAAGACGTTAGAGTTTAGGAACACCAATTACGACATGACTTACTTCCGATGGACCTTTGAGGGGTGGAAGTGGCACGATTCAGTTCCCGGTGGTGCTATGCTTACATATCTTAAACCGGGAGAGACAGCGCATGTTACCTGGCAGTTAGACGGTTACAAGCTTTTTCCACCCGGAAGATACCGTGTGGGAAACCAATACTATGAAGTGTACACCGGGTTCGTAGTCATTGCAGGTTCAAAATCTCAGTGGCCTCTAACCATCAAGCTGGATAAGTACGAGTATTATCCAGGAGAGACGATGCACATCACCATAACGAACGTTTCAAACAAGACGTTAAAGTTTAACAACACCAGTTACAACATGACTTACTTCCAATTTACCTTTGAGGGGTGGAAGTGGTACGATGCAGTTCCAGGAGAGGCAGTAATTGTGGATCTTAAACCGGGAGAGACAGCGCATGTTACATATACGTTAGGCGGTCATGTACACGCGCCTTTCCCGCCAGGAAGATACCGTGTGGGAAACCAATACTATGAAGTGTACACCGGGTTCGTAGTCAAAGAGAAACCCAGCTAGGTGAATCAACAATGAAAAAAAGTTTTCTAGCGATATTTGTTTCCTTGATACTCAGCATGCCTGTGTGCATGGTGGCGGTTAATTCAGTAGTTGCTGAGGAGACGCTAAGTTATTCTGAAAAAGCCCTACATCACATCAGTCAAAAATATGCCGTGCCACCAGAATCTCTGATGTTGGTCAACGGGAGATACGCAAACTATCCGCTTTCTGGTCGACAAATTTGGAGAGGCAAGGTGTTAGACCTTGAAAGTCACAGGGTGTTCGGAGTGAACTTTGACGAAGCCGGGGACATCCTTGACGACTTGAGTTCTATCGAGGAAAACGAGAAGCTGGAGTATCTAACTAGATATGGAAAGTTGACGAAAGACCTACACGAACGACTCCTGAACATGGCCAAGCAAGACACGTTAAAGGTAGGATTATGGTTAAAACGTACTGACGAGTTGGTGGCTATGCCTTATCGCTCAGCGAACCAAACACAATTTAAGGAGTACATGGCCAAGCAAGTAAATGCGTGTCGTTTGGCGGAGAAAAGTGTTATAAAAGCTATCAGAGCGAGGGGGTTCAACATTCTTTACGCCTCCAAGTTTGCGCCCGTAGTGTTTTCTGAACTGTCCAAGCAGGCAATCCTAGAAATAGAAAATAGGTTGGATGTGGAGAAGGTGTTTCTGTCAAGAACGTATAAGCCTCAGATAAACACCGCAGCCGATACTGAAAGAGCTAATTTGGTGTGGCCTTACGGAATTGATGGAAGCGGAGTTAAAATCGCCGTTGTAGAGGATGATGGGGTCGCGTTCGCAAACCCACATCTTGCTGACGGAAGTTACTTTGATTCAGATAACAAAAGGATAGATGGTCACGCGACTGCTGTTGCAGGCGTGATCGCAAGCACCAATAACACTTACCGAGGAATCGCACACGGCGCGCCAGGAATACTAAGCGCAAACGCAGAGACTTACGACTCTTTCGACATCATGGACGCCACTGACTGGGCTTTGAATAATAGTACTAGAATCATAAACAACAGTTGGGGGAAGGATACCGGTTTAGAAATGGACATTTTAGACGAATACTTCGATTACGTAGTAAGGAACTATAGGGTGACCGTGACCGTTGCAGCTGGTAACAACAGAGACCCCCATCGGACAAAAACTGGTAACGTCCAATCTCCTGGTCTGGGATGGAATGTTATCACTGTGGGTGCGATAGATGACAAGGATACTTCAAGTTGGCTGGATGATGACATGGCGCCATATTCAAGCTTCAAAGACCCCGTATCTACTAATGGCGACCGAGAGAAACCTGAAGTTGTTGCAGTGGGTAACAACAAAGGCAACACTCCAATGTATAGTACTTTAACATCTGACCCGTGGGTTGGAAAGACTGGTAATGGAACAAGTCTCGCTGCCCCAGCTGTTGCCGGTGAGGCTGCTTTACTGATGCAGACGAAAGAGTGGCTAAGCTGGTGGCCGGAGACAGTTAAGGCAACGATTATGGCAACTGCTTGGCATAACATAGAAGGCTTCAGTAGATTAAGCATGTTTGACGGAGCTGGAGCGATAGATTCATGGAGTGCGTACCGAACAGTAAAGAATAACCAAATTGTTGGTGAAATCATCGGCTCAGAAGATTTACCAAAGAGCTACACGTTTGATGCCTCCGAGGGCGGCAGGGTTAGAGTGGCCATCGCATGGGATTCGCATGATGATGTTGCAGACGAGTTGTTGGCAGACCTCGACCTGTTCATATGGGATTCGCCAAAAACCCACATTATTACTGCCTCAGCTAGCTACGATAACAGTTATGAGATAGTCGAGTTTACAGCTCCGTACACCGGAACTTATATGGCGGAAGTGTATCCCAGCAGGTTCGACGGAGACTACGAATACCTCGGATTTGCATGGAACCAACGAGAACACCGTTTAACCATCAAAGCTGGTTTAGGTGGAACAACCGACCCTGCACCTAGAACCTACACGCACGTGGAAGGAACTGATGTGAAGGTTACAGCCACTCCAACATGGAACGGTTTCAGCTTTAGCTATTGGGTATTAGATGGAAAAGTGAAGTACGCCAACCCGATAACTGTTACCATAGACTCCGACCACACGTTGAAAGCATGGTTTTCTCCCAACGGCGGAGGCTCCGAACCGTGTCCCACATTGTTCTCTTGGAACGGCACGGACTACGTGGACTACGGAGTCGTAGACATTCACAATCCAACGGGTGAAGACGTTGTTAGAGAAGTTCCAATTCTAGCGGAAGATGTGGGCGTAAGCAATTGTAAGGCAACATTTAGGCTTAGGGAAGGCTGGGAAGGCTTAAACTACTCAGAGTCAGTTATTGACCAAGTGAAACTGTACGCAGATGGAGAACTATGTCCGCTAATAAAAGCTGTATACAGCGAACAAGGAAACGTTCTGCCACAACTTTTAGCTAGCGACGATGTTAGAGTGCAAATGCTCCTCCTAGAAACAACGGACTTAACTTTTATTGTGCCGTACCAAAACGTTCAAAGCTTCACATTCGTAATCGAAGGATGCAACATGATTAAACTGTAAACCTCTAAACTTCCCCAATTTCCTCTTTTTTTTGTTGTTTGAAGTTTAAGTGATCAGAAAACCATTCTAGAAGACACTTCCAAAACCCTTAAAATAATTTAAATAGTAAAGTTGAATGGGGAAACCATGAAGCATACGCAAACCAACGGTAAATCCTTTGGAGGCGTGTCACCGCCTAGCCCATATTGAAGGGTAGAAAGAGAACCTAAGTAAAATTGGAAAGAAAATGAGAGAAATACCAGAAGCTGAGAAGACGAGGTATAAGTGGATAGCGTGGATAGGGCTTCCTTTAGGGATTATCTTGTTGTTGCTGACGATAAATATGGAATACCACACGTATGTGATAGATGCAATTGGAATTTTAGGGTTTGTAGCGATAGTATTTGGGGTGGTAAGTGCCTTCGCGTTAGCCTATGCCCACTGTTCTTCCTCTAAAAAGGAGAGACTTGTGAAGATTCACAATTGAAGGGTAGAAAGAGAACCTAAAAAAGGATGGAGGGAAACAACGCGGTTAAATCAACGGTGAATTATGTCGAAGTTGGGTACTTATCTTAGCGGTTGTGTTCCCAGTGTCCTTCTTCCTTGGTTTGAATGTAACCTTAGATTTAAGTTGGCGTATTGTCGTCACACTCGAAGCGAATCCACACCGCTACTTGGGTTACATACGGGATGCATTTCTTTATTTGATTTCGCCTCCAGCCGTGGGCTTAGCGTTCAGCATCATCGGATTCATAAGGGAGAGAAAATCTCCAACCGGAATTTTTGATAATTGGCGGCTTCACCTAACGGTTATTGGCGCCTTTTTCTTCTTTTGGGGCGCCCTCCAACTTCGGTGGACGTACAACAGATATTGTGGTGTTACATGTCCTGTAGACATTACGAACCTCATTCCAGCAGTTTATGCAACGGTAGCGGTAGGGCATATTCTTTGGCTATTTGCTGGTATCCTCTTTATGCTTCCACCCGTATTTAAAATACTGCAGAATAAAAACATTGTAAGCCAGAAAGGTGGAATAAATGGAAGATAAAAACTTTCTTGGAAAATGCGATCGGTGGAAAGTAAAACTGGCGTCAATTAACCCCTATTACAGAACTCCGTGAAAAATACGAGAGTCTAATGCAATCACCTGAACGGGTGGGTCTGTCCACTTCCAAATCTCCGTGTTAACCCAGAATTTTCCGTTGCCCTTAACCACATCGCCTAGTTTGTAACACTGAACGCCGCTGCGTCGCTAAAACTTATGGTGAATCAACATACACTATCCCATTTGTAACATAGAAACTTAAGAAACAAAACATTTTTTGGAAAGTAAACTTTACGGAACTTTGGTTGTATGTGGTTAAAGCGTTTAGGCAAATGCTGGAGAAGTTATATCTTTAAAATGGAAACTGTAAACATGAGGATGAGGTGAAGTAATTGGAGCTCAGCGTCTTAAAGATTGAGGTTCCAAAAGAATGCAACGTTGTGTTAGGTATGGCACATTTCATCAAAACCGTAGAGGATCTTTACGAAGCGTTGATAAATTCAGTTCCCAACATCCGATTCGGCTTAGGCTTCTGCGAAAGTTCAGGGCCGTGCCTAGTGAGGGGGGAAGGCAACGATGAAGGATTAAAGAAGTTGGCTTCTGAATACGCGTTAAAATTGGGTTGCGGCCACTCCTTCATCATCTTCATGAAAAACGCTTATCCCCTCAACGTCTTAGACAAAATTAAGCAGGTGCCAGAAGTTTGCACTGTTTACGCTGCAACCGCCAATCCCTTGGAGGTGGTTATTACCGAAACTGAGCAAGGCCGCGGGATACTTGGAGTGGTGGACGGTATGAAAAGCAAGGGAATTGAAGGCGAAAAGGACAGGGAGGAGAGAAAGAAGTTTCTAAGGAAAATCGGCTACAAACTTTGGTAACATCATCCGTTTAGGAGATGAAAGGTTGAAGTTAATCCGCTTCCGCTACCAAAATGGCGAATCCTTCGGCGTCCTACGCAATCAGGAAAAAGTGTTGCGTTTACCCGCTTTAGCCAAAGCGCAGAAACGTCTTTTCCCCTTCACTCTTGAAGGATTGATTTTGCTGGGTGAAAAGGGCGTCAAACTGACGGAGGAGTTAGTATTGGGGTCAACGGAAAAGGAAAGAGGGGAAGCAACTTGCAAACTGGACGATGTGGTTCTGTTGGCGCCAGTGGCTTCTCCTCCTAAAATTGTTTGTTTAGGCTTGAATTATCGGGACCACGCGGAAGAACAGGGTGCCGACTTGCCTGATGAGCCGATTCTTTTTATGAAGCCCAGAACTGCCATCATCGGCCCGAATGAACTCATAATTAAACCAGATTTTGTGAAACAGTTGGATTACGAAGCTGAGTTAGTCATCGTGGTAGGCAGGAAGGGAAAGAACATTCCAGCTTCAGAGGCGAAAAACTACATTTTTGGGTATACTGCGTTCAATGATGTTTCGGCGCGTGACATCCAATTCAAAGACAAACAGTGGACTAGAGGGAAAAGCTTCGACACTTTTGCACCGGTTGGTCCCTGCATTGCCACAGTTAACCAGATGAAGAACCCAAATGATCTGTGTATTTGTGCCAGAGTGAATGAGGAGTTAAGGCAGAACTCATCTACTAAGAATATGGTTTTCAATGTTTACGAGGTGATACATCATATTAGCCGTGTGATGACTTTAGAACCAGGTGACATCATCGCCACAGGAACACCAGCCGGTGTAGGTGTGTTCATGAAACCTAAACCCAAGTTTTTAAAGGCGGGCGATTTGGTTGAAGTGGAAATCGAAAACATTGGAACCTTAAGAAACAAAATTATGTAGTATAAAAAAGGCTACAATCATCATTGTTCCGACAAGCCTGAGTTCTCTTTTCATTTGCAGTTCAATTTAATGTAGCTATTCTGCAATCTTTTTAAAAACGTAGGAAAAAGAGGCTAGATAGGCGAGACGGATCAGCGAGATTTTTGACATCCGCAGCCTCCGCGTCACTGCAGTTCTTGTAGTCCATACTCAGTCCGGTTTCCAGTTGGATGGTTGCAGTAGCGTCCACACCGTGTCGGCTGTAACGTTCACCAACTTTTTCAACTCGCCTTTTCCTTGAACTACTTGTTGAAATAAGCTGTATTTAAGGAGTTTTTAACGAAAAACGGTTAGAGAAAGTTGCTAACGAAAAACCAATGTGGTTAATCAGTATCCGTCGACGGATTTCAGATATTTCTCTGTTATGTATCCGCAGAGAGATGAAACAAAACTGGTCATTATAAAGGTGTCTATAGTAAACCAGCTGGGAAGGATTTTATCAACCTACCAGTCACAAGACCTTGTTTGAGTTACGTGGATAACCAAAATTTCATGTTCAACGCTGATAAGCCCGTAAATGACTAGGGCCTAGGCGATTGAAGTAAGCAATTTCGAGCGTTCGTAACCGAACCACGCTTTTGTTTCTACATTGAAGTTAAGGGTTATAGAAGTTGCTATGCTTCAATCCTTTTCGGTTCCTTGCGAGAATTGTTTTGTCAGAACTAAGATGGCTAGTAACGGCGTTGTTGCGATTGCTACCAGGAATGGGTTGTAGGGCGAAATTCCATAAAGTGCTCCTCCTAAGTACGGGGCGAGAAACGAGGCTAGCATGCTTGCTGTTTGCGGGATGGATATCCAACGTGCCCGTGAGCCTTCAGGGGCAATTGAACCTATCACTGCACCTAACAACGACCAAGTGATATACGAGGCTCCCATCAGAAAAGAGGCTGCGGCTAACACAAAGAAGTTGCTGAACGAAATAAGCATACCAGTTGAAATGCAGCACAAAATCATAGAAACGGATACGGCGCCTGCTTTCGTCCACTTATCTCCAACTCTGCCCAAACAGACTCCCAGCAATGCTGAGCCGAGAAAAGTGATAGACCCTAAGATGCCAATTTTAAAGTTGTTAAGAGAGTATACGTCTCCGAGAAACGGAGGAATAAACGGTCCCATCAGAAGCGTGACGAACATAGCTGCTGAAAAGAGAAGCGACCAAACGAGAATTTTCTTACTTTTGAACGAAACAGAAGGCAATGAACGTTGCGAGGGGCGGATTGCCGCGTGTTGGCTGCTGACAAAGGAAAGATGATGGCTGTCAAAGCATAGAAAATAAATGCCAAGTAAAACACTAAACTCATTCCAACCACTGTGGAGAGATAACCTCCTAAGGCTGGAGAGAAGACGTAACCGACCGACCAAGCCGCTGAAAGAATGGTGAAAGTTAACGTCACCTTGTCACGGTCCGCCGCAGTTGCAATATACGCGCTAGAAGTAGGTCCGCCGAACCAGCAGCCATAAAAAATCATTCCCGGCAACAATTGAGTCCAATGTTTTGCTAAAGAAAAAATGATGGGAGCAGGCAGCCAAGCCACCCAACCAAGAACCATAATCTTTTTCCGATCGTATTTGTCCGCTAAGAGTCCCGCGAGGATCAACGTGAACACAGCGACTAAACATTGTGTAGAGAACAGCATCCCTACTTCCACTGAGGTTGCTCCAAGAGTTTCGATGTAACGGGGTAGCAGGTAAGAGTAGAGGCCGTCTCCGAAGGCACCTATAAAATTGCATACAAAAATCAGCTTAAGGTCTCTGTTTAGCACTCCAAAGGGAAAGCCGAACGTTAAGAGTTTTCGATAGCTGAAACTAGTCAACGAGGAACCCCGCTTCTAAGGATTTATTTACCATCCTATAGCTGGCTTTATACTTTTCCAGCTGCAAAAATTAACTAATCTCTTACATAAGACTCTATACTGGGAGCGTGCGTAACAGGCTCTAGACGATTTTCTTTATTAATCGGCTATGATGAATACATAAGTTAGGTGGGAACATGAAAACGTTAGATTTGAAACTGATTGCCTTGTTAGAGGAGAAGTATAGTGCATTTTGGTGGCCAGCCGGCATGTACCCAGACTTGTCTAAGGACGCCTTCAAGCACATAGTTATGACGGTTCTTTCACAAAACACCAGCGAAATAAATTGCATCCGAGCGTACAAGGGACTAGCTGCTAAGTTTGAGATTACACCTGAGGCTATAGCACGGGCTGACGAAGCGGAAATAAGAGAAGCCATACGAAGCGGTGGGCTCTACAACGTTAAGGCTAGAAGAATCAAGGAATTAGCTAAAACAGTTCTAGAAAAGTTTGGCGGTGACCTAAGAGAGGTTCTCGCTCTTCCAAAAGAACAAGCGAGGGAGAAGTTGATGCAACTGCCGGGAATCGGTAATAAAACCGCTGATGTACTCCTTACGGACCGTTACTCCTATAAAGAGGTTATTCCTGTTGACACCCATTTTGACAGGATCGCAAAAAGAATTGGCTTAATCAAACAAGACGCAAAATACGATGAAGTTCAAAGGGCGCTCATAGAGTTCCTACCCGAAGAGAAAAGGGACAGAACGTCCGGTTTACTCTGGCTGCTCGCCAAACACACTTGCAACGCGAAAAATCCAAAATGCAGTGAATGCCCGCTTATCAGCCTCTGCGACTATGGAAATAAACGCTTATCATAAACATCTTAAGGAGACACAACGCCGGGAACCCTCGGAAACGGCACAGCATCCCAAACATTTTCTAAGCCACAAACCCACCTGGTTAGGCGTTCCACCCCAATTCCGAAGCCAGCTGAGGGAAGAACACCATCTTTAAGCATGCTCAGATACCAACTGTACTCCGCCGGGTCTTCACCTGTCAACCTCATTCGCTTAACCACATCCTTGTAAGTGTGCTCCCTCTCGCCGCCTGAAACCGCCTCACCGAACCCCTCGGGATAGATAAGGTCGAAATCTCGTAGAACACCTGGCCGTTCTGGGTCTTCTCGGTCGTAAAATCCTCGGGCGGTGAGCGGATAATCGGTGATGAAGAAAGGTTCATGAAACATAGCGGATACAGCTTTTTCTTCCTCCCAAGAAAACTCCTTTCCATGTTCCACGATGAATCCTTCGGAGTTTAACAGTTCCACAGCCTCTTGATAGGTCATCCGTTTGAACGGGGTCTTAGGCGCCTTCAACATTCTTTCCAGTTTTTCCAGTTCCACCCCGCACTTCCGCCTTATTTGCCTGCAAACGTGCTGAACCAGCCGTTCCACCAACTTCATCATGTCGTGGTAGATTACATGAGTTTGCTCCACATCAACCTGCCGAAACTCCGCGAGGTGCCTCCTAGTGGTTAGAGACTCCACGGGCTCCAACCGTATGTTGGGTGAAAACGCAAAAATCTTTTCTAGGTTTGTAGCGGCCATTTGTTTGTAAAGTATGATGCTGCTCATGAGCTTAAACCGAGCGCCATAGTAGTTGATAGTGACCTGTCGTGCACCACGTATCCCTGGATCAGTTACTGGTCCGATGATGGGTGGTAAGATTTCTATGAATCCTTCTCCTCGCAGGAATGTTTGGACGGCGGAGAGAATTTCATCCTGAACCTTCAGAACGCTCTTCATCTGCGGCTGTCTTAAAACTTGGTAACGTTTCCGCAGACACCAGCGTAGGCGGGCGTCAATTTTGGCGAACCCTCATGGTTTCCACCACAAAAAATAGTTGCAGTCGAGCCATATAAACATATTTCAAAAAATTACGTAAAAAATCCAAAAAAGCTACTGTTATATACATCTTTTTCGTAATATTTTCAGTATGCAACCCAAATTGGACGGAAAAGACCTTCAAATATTGAGGCTTCTGCAGGAAAACTGTAAAATCACGTTAAAACAGCTTGCGAAGGAAGTTCGCTCCCCGGTCACCACGGTTTATGCTAAAATTAAGAGAATGGAAAAATTGGGTGTGATAAAAGCGTACAAGACGGTTTTGGATTCAAAAAAACTTGGGAAAGGAGCCACAGCATTCATTTTTGTTTCGTTCTCCTATCGAACGCCAGAAAGGGAGAAACCGCTGTCGCAGAGGGAACTAGCCCAACAGATTTCACATTTTCTAGAGGTTCAGGAAGTGCACATTATCACCGGAGACTGGGACCTTATAGTTAAGGTGAAAGCTCAAGATGTGGGTGCGGTTGGAAAATTTGTTATTGACAAGCTACGGTTGGTTGAAGGTGTAGAGAAAACACTAACTTGCATGGTTTTCGAAACTGAGAAAGAGTCAACCAGCATATCACTCTAAAGAGCATATACGGGGTAGCGTTGCTTGTAAAGTCGGATGCTTTCACCAAGCAACCGTAAGAACTTTTCCCCACGGGCGGTCAGCCGATATGTTTCGGTTGGTGCACCCCATTTCTTGTTAACTTTCGCCAGCTCCACAAGATTATGCTTGAAACAGAAAATAAGTTGACGATAAAAGCTGTGAGGTTGTGGAAGCCGTAGTGGCCTTTTAGTTCACGGTGGATCGCCAACGCGTTCATGGGGTTTCTAGCTAACACTTTTAGGATTTGAGAACTTGTATGGTTTCGTGGTTTGGGAGTTGGATGGAGCTTGGGAAAACATTTGTGTTATTTGTTTTGTAGGTCAAAATTTGCGCCACCGTGAGGAAATGTATATTACGCGTACAAAAACTTGATGCGCCGTAGATTCAGCTATTCTCTTCGGTCTATGATATCCATAGCTTCAGGTCCCGTACCGATCAAAACAACCGGAACTCCCACGCGCTGTTCTATTTTTGAGATAAAGTCTTGGGCTTCGCTTGGCAGCTGACCGTAGGATGTGGCGCCCTTGCACACAGGATAGAGTACGTCCAGTTTGGTCACCGCCAGTTCTGTGGCGCCGTTGATCACAGCCGATCGTTTAGCGAGTTCAAAATTGAACGGAGCTGATCTTCTCTCCCGACCAGTTCCAGCTGCAATCTCGAACCATCCACGTTTTTTCGCTTCTTCTCTGGAAATTTCGTCGGGTAACGGTCCGCCTCCTACTCGTGTAACGAAGGCTTTGAAGACGACTAGGACATGGTTGACTTTGCTTGGGCCGACGCCAGCTTCTGAGCATATAGCTGAGGCGCTTGTATCCCGTCCTGTTACGTAGGGGTACGTTCCATAAAACAGTGACAGCATGAACCCTTGGGTTCCCTCCAACACCACTTTTTCCTGGGCGTCAACGGCTTTGTTTACTTCTTCCGCTACATCTGTTAAGTACGGTTTCAGTTCTGGGACGTCACGAGCGAGTTTGGCTGTTCTGCTCACTCGTTCTTCTATGGCGGGGCCGACACCCCAACCTGTTGTTTTAACTACGCCCTTCAAGTGAGCCGCCGTCTTGTCCTTAATGGAATGCTTTTCTTCGATGATTGAACACTTACGGTCTACGCTGATTCTACCCTTAACTCCAGTTTTTTCAATCTCTTCGAGGAATAGGTTAACTAGGATGTTAGCGCCCGAGCCGATAAGCAAGCGACATTTATCATATACGAAGCCGCCCGGCACCATATGCAATCGGAACTCTTTTCCGTTTTTGAAAACCGTGTGAGCAGCATTAACGGAGCCCGTTCTCACGCAAACGTCTAACTTGTCCTTTAAAGCTAAATACGAGATGATTTTTCCTTTTCCTTCGTCACCCCAAAATCCTCCGCATACAACAGTGCAACCCATGCATATTCACTTCCATTTTTCCTCTCTTTCAATCATGATATTTAAAAGTTTTTTGTCAACTTTGCATAAAATAGTCCCATTAATTTCAACGAACATGTTAATTTTCTCCATGCACATGTCAAATTTATCTCGGTGGTGTTTGCTTTCAACATGTCAATCAAACTTAAACGAACCGTCGAGTTTAGTGATGTTTCTTGATGGGAAAGGTATTCATATGCAGATTAGGGCGATACTCCTCGATTTCGGCGACACCGTGGTTCTGGCTGATCAGTTTGACTATGATGCTTGCTTGAGAAAGCTTCATCGGAGCCTTGCACGAGACGCTGTGAAGGTGCCCTACAAGGATTTTAAGGAGATCTACTTTGAAGTTCGAGGAAGACTTTACAGGGAAACCGAAGAAACGCTTAGAGAGGCACATTTTTGTATCCGCATATCAGAAACCCTAAGACATTTTGGATACTCGCTTAAGCCAACAGACCCGTTGATAATTCGGGCGGCGGATGCATTCGGCGAAGCTTTTGTACAGCATATACGTATGGAGAAATGTGTCCCTACAATTCTTAAACAACTACACAGCAACTACCTGCTGGGGTTAGTTTCAAACTTCGCCTACTCACCAGCCTTAAGAAAAACGCTGGAACGATTCGACATCACAAAGTTTTTCGACGCCATAATTATCTCCGGCGAGGTTGGATGGCGTAAGCCAAGTTCCAAAATTTTTCAAAAAGCACTAGACGCTTTGAGTGCATCTGCGTCGGAAACCGTTTTCGTCGGCGACATGCTACACATGGACATTGAAGGAGCGAAAAGGATGGGTATGAAAACGGTTTTGGTGAAAGAAACAGTGGAGAGACCTGAGCTTTTGGAAGAGATAGAAAAGGTCAAGCCCCAGTGGATAATATCCAAGCTGGACGAGTTACAAAAAATACTACAGAACATCTGAATGTTCATTTTTGGAAGAAAAATTTTTAACCGATTAATCCCTTTAATAATATGGGGTTGTGGATCAGAAGAACTAGGAAGACATTGACTCTAGTTCAACCGTAAACACTCGTTAAGACAAAGCTCCCAAAAAACGGAAAATTCGGGCGATCCATTACTTGCTAGGGATGCAAAGTTTCATTAACGTTTACAAGTCACCTCCCATACGTCCACAACCCCATTTTTTACAGAACAAAAAATTTGGTAGCCTAGTTTCTGCGGTTCCGCCGAGAAAGATGGAGATTGGAGAGGTCTTGTTATTTTAGGGCGCCTATCATCTGTTTTATTTGGTCGAACTTGTGCTCTTTCACCAAATCAAGTAACATCGGATTCTTTTTATAGCGTCCTTTTTGGTTTTGACTTTTCCACCCCAAAAAGGCGGATTTCCAAAGAGCTCTCAAATCCTTTTTGGTAACTCATTTTCTCCTTTCTCCCTTCCTTTCTCATGAGAGCAGATGGGGGTTCAGCCTTTCCGCCCAAGCGATTTCTTTCAGCGAAATTTTCATAGCTTTTTTCCTTTTTGGGGTGGTTAAGCGGATGACAGCACCTCCGTTACGTCTGCTTGGAATCGCTTCGGTTACTAGCACGTTCACTATAACGGAGCCGTCTTTTAGGTGGAGATTCACGTTGCATCCCACGTAGCTTCGCGCCACATTTAAGTTGGATATTTCCATGAAGGATCACCATTGCAACTCTTTCTCTGCAATTTTAGCCCAGCAGCCTCGGCAGATTGGTCTCCGTTCGTCCTTATAGAGTATGTATAGCTCTATGTCGGTGTTTTTGCATTCGCTTTTCCAAGGGTTTCTACAACGTTCTTTACTTGACATAGCGAAAACTATCCAATACTATTCTTTGGTTTGAGGTGGGTTTAAAAAAGCGTCGATGCAACGACAATCTACCAAGCGGGGAGAGAGGTAACTGAAACTAAACATAGGTTCACCCCGCAACATCGCGTCCAAACGTAATCTTCAGTTGAGTGAAACTCACTGCAAAAAACTTTCTTGGTTGAGTAAGGTGAACAAGATGAAAGGAGGTGAAGTCGGTGGGTTTTTGAGTTTAAACCAAAGCTGTCAGCTCTCTTGGCTGTTCTGCACGGTGCTTTTGTTACGTTGGCTTGCATCGTTACTGAGGGAAACATCACAGCGACCGTACTATGGTTTATCGTTTCAACTGGGGTGACGGGGGGACTAAGCTTCTGCAAAGAGGGAAAATAAGTTAACAGTGTCGTAGTGCCAAAATATTTAAGCTATTCATGCACCACCGCCATTCTGTGAAAATTGAATCTATTACAAAATGCTTAGGCGATTTTAGAAATTCTTATCTCAAATTTCCTCACCGTGTCGTCCGTCTTCAAGGAATACTTGGAAAGAGTAAGGACAAAACCCCATTCTATGTTTCTTGCTATTAAAGAACAGTCAAAGCGTACATGTCTTTAGCAAAAGCAAATGTTCCCAGAAATTTTTATGTTTTGCCACATATTCAATAAAGGATTGAGGCGTTCAAGTTTGATTGAATCCTACAGTTTCGGTCGAATCGTCGTCGATGGAAAACGCTACACTACAGACGTAATCATCTATCCAGACCATGTTAAGGACGGTTGGTGGAGAAAGGAGGGGCATCGGCTTCACATCGAAGACTTGAAAGATGTAATAGAAGCAAAGCCAGATGTGCTGGTTGTGGGCACCGGTTACTTTGGACTCATGAAAGTCCCTACTGAAGTGAAACAGCGCCTGAAAGAAAAAGAAATTGAAGTTGTTGTTCAACCAACTAAAAAAGCGTGTGAAACCTTTAACCAACTCATTCAGTCGGGTGAAAAAGTGGTAGCAGCGTTCCATCTAACTTGTTAAATTCGCACATTCCAAGATGGATTTTTCCAGAAGAGGTAAGTTTTCGTTTGAACAAGAACAGTTAACACACGTAAAGTTTTGGCGAGTTTTTCAGCACCGGCTTCTTCTAAGCTGGACGGTAAACTGGGTGTTTCCTTCTCGGCGGGCGATTTTTTGAATGCTGAAAGCAACGATTTTTGCCGTGCATCTGTCAAGTGTTGAGCAGAATTCGTTCATAACCCAGTATTGACGGTTGGCTTTAATGAGGTTGGCGATGCGGCAACGGTATTTTTGTCCGTCGTTTAGTTGGTTGCAACGGCATACAAAAAGGAAGACGGCGTTTAATCTTATACGGCTGAACAGCTCTAATCCTTGTTGGAGGTTTTCGCCGATGTGTTGATTGATGATTTTTCGGTTCAACCTGCATGCCGCGTATGCTGATTACGTCTGGAGCCAACAATTGTTCTAAGTGTTTGAGTAGCCCGGTTTTTCCGCTGCTTGATTCGCCTGTTATGTAAACGATACTGTGTGGACCTATGCATAGCTCCACATAGTCGTAAAGTATGTGTTCTCTTTTTTGGTTTACGCCTAGCCGGAAGGCTTCGGCGACGGCTACGGTTCATGGGTGATTTGGGCGGCGGTTTGGTAGCTTGTGTTTATATGGAACTTGTCGGTAGTGCGGTTGAATTTTTTGGCGATCTTGGTGATTTGGAAAAACTCGCGTTTTTTATTCAGCTCAGCAAGATGAAACTCGAATGCGGAATCTTTTAAGTTAAGATTGCAGAAGAGAGTAATATTATTGGTGGAAGGGTTAAACACGTAAAAATAGGAGAGGAAAAGGGATTTAGAATCAGATTGTTTCCGCTTTTTCTTTCCGCGTTCTTTTTCACCGATTTTCGGTTGTATAAGCATAAATTTTACCATGCAATGATATACGTAATTTATGTACAAAAGGAGCTCTAACGTTCTGATTTTTTAGTAAATGTTCACCACACTTTAGCGAAGATTCTTCAGCTTTTTCTTATATTATATCATTAGGAGTTCGACGGGTTTTAGTTGTTTTGTTGTGGGGTCGACTTGATAACCCAACGCTTCTAGGGCTGTAGCTCCGAGGACCGGGGTGTCCTCTTCTTCAGCGAATATTATAGTGACTCCGGCTTGTACGTCGCCGTACCGGATTATGGACGCTCCAACTTCTCTTTCAATCACCTCTCCTCCGTAGAGTCTTAGTTTGCGCTTGCCTATAGGTTTGATTTGTAGGGAATGAAGGATTTTTCTTGGAACGGAGGTGAGCGCCGCACCCGTGTCGACTAGAAGTTTGACGTCGCTTTTCTGGGCGGTGGCCTGGTTAATTATTGTTACTTTAACGTGGGTGAAGCCCATTTTTGCTCATCTTTCAATAACGTACTTCTCATGGCGAAATTTAAATTCACCCATTTCGGAAGAATGGCTCCTCGATTTTGAGAAGTAAGAATGAGGATTTAAGCAAAACAAATAGCTGTTGTGAGGGAAGTAAAGATTAGCATATTCGCACATTGTCTTTAACAGTTCCCTCTGATGGTATTATTAAAGGATTGGATGCTCGTCTTTTGCTGTATTTTTACCAAGAGTGCCCCTGATTCTTTTTCTTTCGTCGCCCACACCGAGGGCGCTAGTGCCCATAGTTGGTCGTCGTGTGTGTTCGGTGGGTGCCAGAATCTTAACTGTCCTGTCTTCGAGTATTCGTATTATCGGCTGTTCATCAGTTGGCAAAGCCTATGGTCGTAAGACATCTTGAACAGTCTTTGCTCTATCTTCACCCTTCAGGTAACTCAGCATTTCCGCCTTGCTCCCAGCTGTGAACTCAACGCCCTTCACGTTCCGAAGCCCTGCGCCATGACCCCCTCCACAACCGCCTCGCCAACCCCACCCTTGTCCACTAAGACCCTGCGAAAACGAAACTTCTCACAATCAACATTCATCCCTTAGAATCCTCTTCTTCCTACGCTTCCCACCACCGCCCAAAACTACATCCGTACACTTCTTCGGAGCCCTCGCCAACAACTTCGCCATACTCTTCTTATCCATCCGCCCAACTCCCGCCTTCCACATCAACTTATTCAACGTACCCGTCACCGTAGCCAAAACATCCCGAGCATAAACACGTACATCCTTAATCGCACCAACAGGAGTCGCATTCTAATGATACGCCCCAGCCCCATCAACACATCCTTAGCAACAACCAAATGTTTAGTTCTCCCCCCTCCAAACCCAAAAAGAAAACAGAAATGGGGTGGGAAGAAAAGATCCGAGACGTTTCGACAGTTAAAGAAGATTCTAACGTTCCTTTAAACGGTGGTTAACCCGCTTTTTCTTTTGCTGCAATTTTTTGGCTTATCTCTAAACGTTCCTTTTCGCGCATTTGTTCCGCTGTATACGCTATTAGCTCCTTAAACCGAGCGTTGGATAAGACGCAACTCGCCCTCGCCAAAATCTCTAAGCAAATCTCCTTAAAAACCAAGTCTGCGCAACCCAACTTGGCGTCGTCAACTAAATCTTTGCAAGATTGGAAAATCATTTCTTCCACTTTCCCACCCCGCAAAAGCAACATCTGTGAACCGCACCATTAAAACTTATGACGTAAAAATCTGAATTCAAAATAAACCTTTTAACTTCATTTCCTACGCATCAAAACAAACACATGCGAACTGTAAATCCGAAAATCGAGGCAAAAATTAAGAAAGTGACGTTTTTCTCGTTTGTTTATCCCTGCACCTGATAAAATCCATCCTAACCGTGTTATATTTTATCGTTAATGTAACAGCCACTTAAAATTAGAAAACATTAGTCTTGACGCTAATTTCCCCTCCAACCAGCCGCGCAAACCGTTTAACGTAGGAGGTGATCCGGCCGCAGGTTCCCCTACGGCCACCTTGTTACGCCTTCTCCCTACTTGCGGAACCCAGATTCGACGCAGCCCAAAGGACCACGCCTCACCCAAACTCCACTCGCATGGAGCGGCGGGCGGTGTGTGCAAGGAGCAGGGACGTATTCACCGCGCGATGATGACACGCGGTTACTAGGTATTCCATGATTCACGAGGGCGGGTTTCAGCCCTCGATCCCAACTACGACTGGGTTTAGAGATTACCTTCCCCTTTCAGGGTTGGAACCCTCTGTCCCAGCCATTGCAGCTCGCGTGTGGCCCGGGGGATTCGGGGCATACTGACCTGCCGTTGCCCGCTCCCTCCTCCGCCTTATCGGCGGCAGTCCCCCTAGTGTACCCCTCGGAAAGTTTCCTCGGTGGCAACAAGGGGTGCGGGTCTCGATCGTTGCCTGACTTAACAGGACACCTCACGGCACGAACTGGCGACGGCCATGCACCTCCTCTCAGCTAGTTCAGCAAGACCTTTAATCTGGCTTTCATCCAGCTGTCGCCCCCGGTAAGGTTCCCGGCGTTGACTCCAATTAAACCGCAAGCTTCACACCTTGTGGTGCTCCCCCGCCAATTCCTTTAAGTTTCAGCCTTGCGGCCGTACTTCCCAGGCGGCGGGCTTATGGGCTTCCTTGCAGCACTGAGATGGCTCGTAGCCATCCCAACACCTAGCCCGCAAAGTTTACAGCTGGGACTACCCGGGTATCTAATCCGGTTCGCTCCCCCAGCTTTCGTCCCTCACCGTCGGACGCGTTCTAGCCGACAGCCTTCGCCACTGGTGGTCCTCTCGGGATTATAGGATTTCACCCCTACCCCGAGAATACCGTCGGCCTCTTCCGCTCCCTAGCTCGGCAGTATCCTCCGCAGTCCAACGGTTAGGCCGCTGGATTTAACGGGGGACTTACTGAGCTGGCTACGAACGCTTTAGGCCAAATAATCGTCCCTACTACTCGAAGAGCTGGTGTTACCGCGGCGGCTGGCACCAGTCTTACCCTCTCCTTATTCCCTTGGCTTACTACACCAAGGAAAAGCCATCCTCAGCGGACGGCACTCGGGTTGGCCCCGTCACGCTTTCGCGTATTGCGGAGTTTTCGCGACTGCTGCGCCCCGTAGGGCCTGGGCCCTTGTCTCAGTGCCCATCTCCGGGCTTCCGCTTTCACGGCCCGTACCGGTTATTGGTTTGGTGAGCCGTTACCTCACCAACTACCTGATCGGCCGCGGCCCCATCCTTGGGCGGCGTTGAACAGCGTGGGCTCAACGTCTTTTGGGTGAAGGATCATTCCAGATGTCTTCACCTATCGGATATTAGCCACAGTTTCCCGTGGTTGTTTCCGTCCCGAGGGTAGGTTAGCCACGTGTTACTGAGCCGTATGCCGCGTCTCCACCTTAGCTTGGAGGCGCTCGACATGCATGTCTTAGTCCCATCCCGATAGCAGTAGGGTCCGGCAGGATCAACCGGATTTGTTGGTTTGGGAATGTACGGTATGTGGCTGGTTGGTTTTTGGGGTTAGCGCCAAGCCTTTGTTCGGACCTAACTTTTTTGGTTAGGTCTTCATATTTGTTTCCGTAGTTGGAGGTCAACCTTTTCATTCTTGGTGGACGTGTTTTCGTCTTTTTTTTGTCTGGGTTGACACGCCGTCGCAGGTGCTACGGATGTTTGTTTTTTGTGTTTTCTGCGTTTATAT
>JAYEKF010000014.1:0-2873 GCA_034660895.1 Thermoproteota archaeon
GACCACTCCTAGGCTTGTGGTGCCAGCTATTCCCACAACCGCCACGGTTTTGGATGTAACCTTTTTTTCCACAATTTCAGTGTCAACCTGAAAACGTTCATTCAGCCCTACCTTAACAAGTTTAAGGTTTAGTAAGTTCGCTGCCTTGTCAAACGAGTAATGTGCAGAACATGGAACGATAACTTCTCCATGTTCCTTGTTAACGTGGTTTCGAGCAGCCCACATGGCAAGTATGTTTGCTTCGGTTCCACCTGAAACAATATTTCCTGAAGCTTCATTGTTGGAAAGTAAGGAACCAAGCATCCGTGTGGTTTCTCGTTCTAGTTTTGCAGTTGATGGGAAAAGCCCGGGGTCTCCCAAATTTTTTTCCAGATACCTGATGTAAACTTGCTTAGCGAAGTCATGAGGCCAAGTGCACATTGACCCAAGAATCTTTCCAGAGGTGTAAGAAAAGTCCTTTTTTATCTTGCACTTGAGTTCCTTGAGAACCACGTTTTTTGGTAAGCCCTTTTCCCGCATTTTCCCTCAACTCTGATCTGTTTTAGTGATAGGTGTGTTTTTCATCAGGATATTCTCCGCTTACAACGTCCTCTTTGAACCTCTTAACAGCGTCCTTAATCACTTCGTGTAGATTAGCGTACCTTTTCAGATATTTAGGACTGAAACTTTCATCAAAACCTAACACGTCGTTAATCACTAAAACCTGTCCATCACAATATTTTCCCGCTCCAATTCCAATGGTTGGAGCTTGAACTTTCTTTGTAATTCTTTTAGCAAGGCTTTCAGGGATGCACTCTAACACAATTGCGAACACACCCAGCCTGTCAAGTTCCAACGCGTCTTGAAAGATTTTTTCCGCTTCTTCAGCTTTTTTCCCTTTCAAACGATATTTTTCAGCAAATTGAGGTAACATCCCAACATGCCCCATCACCGGGATGCCCGCGTCCAGTAACGGTTTCACTATTTTAGGTCGGTTCCCCTCAATTTTCACACCATCCGCTCCAGCGTCTAAGAATTTTTTGGCGTTTTCAAGCGCCTTTTTCACAGTGTCGCAACTATGAATCGGCATGTCTCCTATCACTGGGGTGTTTTTGGCGCCCCTCGCTACCGCTCTGGTGTGGTGAAGCATCTGCTGCATAGTAACGCTTTTTGTGTCTCTATGTCCCAGCACAACCATTCCGAGGCTGTCGCCGACTAAAATCAAGTCGATGCTCGTTTCATCCAGTATTTTAGCCATTTGGCAGTCGTACGCCGTCAACATCACGATTTTCCTTTTCTTCCGTCGTAAAGCATCAAATTTCATTATTTTCCCTCCAAGAACTTGACCATACAAACTAGCGCTTCGTTAATTGGGGTTGGAACACCGTGTTTCTTTCCCAACTCGACAATTTTTCCGTTCAAAAAGTCGATTTCCGTCTTCTTTCTCTTCATGAGGTCTTGGCACATTGAGGAGAAGTTTTTGTAACCCAAAATTTTCTTGCCAATGGATTCCTTCAAGTTTGGCTTGAATTTTATTCCTTCAGCTTTTCCAACCCTTACACATTCTTCCATAATCATATGTCTCAACCTCATTAGACTGTTCGCTCCGATCTCATTGTTTCTGACTTGAAAAATGGCTGTCAACGGGTTCACCACGCAGTTCATCACCAACTTACCCCAAACCTCCTCATGAAATTGTTTGGAAATTCTTGTTTTCAAACCACACCCATTAAACATTTCGCCGATTCTTTCCGCCGTTTTAGTTGGTTCCAGAATGGTTTCGCCGTTTCTGAAAATGATTTTTCCTGGTTCCGGAAATTCAGCACCTATCATGGCGAGCCCCCTGACAACTTCGATGTCGTTTCCAACGATCCCTTCAACCAACTCTTTGATTCCTAAACCGTTTTGGAGAATCAAGATAACTGTGTCTTTTTTGAGTAAATCTCTTATTCCCACCGTCGCGCTTGCCAAGTCATACGCTTTTGTAGTCAAGAGCAACAGCGTGTCTGAAGGAATATCTTCAGTTTTTGTCTGGGCTTTAACGGCAAAATTTCCTGTCGAGTCTCCTGAAAGTATAAGACCGTCAGAGTTTATGGCTTGTATGTGAGCTGCGTTTCCAATCAAAGTCACATTGTTTTTTCTAGAAAGAAGTGCTCCGTAAGAGCTTCCGACGGCTCCGGCGCCTAAGACTAGGATTTGTTGGAAACTCATTTTTTTCTCGTTTCCAGAGGTGAAATGTATTTTCCTTTTTTAGCGAGGTCTGAAAGCCGCCTGTTGATGGAGCTTATGGCTTCAGCTAAGTTTTCCCTGTTGTCAAAATCGGATACAATTTTTCTGAGCTTCTTTTTTCCTTCCTGTTTTAGTTTCTCAGCTGTTTCTGCCAGTATCGGCATAGCTCTTACAATGTTGTCGACGATTGTGATAGATGCAAACTGGGCGGTTCGGGACAGTGGGTTCAAGTCGATGGCTATCACTTTCTTGTTCATTCGCACCAAAGCTTCTGTTCGATCCCCGTCTTCAAGCGGAACTAAAACAACATCCGCAACCAATATTCCTTTAGGGTCCACCCGTCTTCGTTCACTGCTCAGCTCAGGTATCCTCGCTGACGCATCTTCGCCTATACCATAAACTTGGGTTGCCCCAGCTTCCTCCAACAAGTTCTTTATGACTTTCTCCCTTTTAATAGAGCGATAAAAGAGGTTCACCTCAATTTTTGCTTCCATTACCTCTGCAAGTCTCACTATGTCGTTTGCTACTAAGGCTGCAGCGTTGCCATTCACAGAAATCACTGGTTTTTCAGCCAACAAAAGCAACGCCGACGCCGCCCTTGCAACTTTTAAAGCATTTTTTGTGGTTTTTTCACCAAGCAGGTAGTCAAATGCTTCTCCCCTTCC
>JAYEKF010000015.1:0-2839 GCA_034660895.1 Thermoproteota archaeon
CAGCCTCAGGCAAAATAAGCCTCTCCACGCACAGCCTCACCGCATCCGGACTACCTGGAACACAAAAAACCGCCTTTCCTTTCGCAACTCCAGCTAAAGCTCGACTTAGAAGCGCCGCTGAACCCACTTTATCAAAACTCAAACGCCTAAAAAACTCCCCAAAACCCAGCAACTTCTTCTCCAAAAAAGGCGAAACCGCCTCAACAGTTACGTCTCCGCTGGCGACGCCGGTGCCGCCTGCAAAAACCACTACATCCACCCCGCTGGAATCTAAGGCGCGCGTCAAATTGGCTTCGATCATCTGCTTATTATCTGGTAAAACCTTTCGAAAGACAACGTGATGTCCAGCCTCTTCCAGCAGATCTACAATTAAATCTCCGCTTGGGTCCTCCACCGATTTTCCCAATTTTAAATCTTGGAAACGCGAACTGCTAACTATAAAAACGCTGAAACCCAGCCGAGAAGGCGCTGAAGCTTTATGTTTCCGTGTGGATTCGCTTTCATTCAACTTAGCAACCTTCAACCTTCTTTGAATTGATGCGAATAGATCGTATGTAAATAGATGGATGAACGCCTAGTTATGTTTTTGTTCGGTGGTTCAACTTTGATGTGTGCTTCAAAGGTGACAACTAAGGTGGAAAACCTATTTTCCTCACCTGATACAACATGAAAACTCACTGGATGTGAAGCAAACAAAACACAAACTCAACACTTATTAACAACACAACAAAACCAAAATAAACACAAAGGAGAGAAATCACAAATGAAAAACTCTTTCACCATAAATCGGAAAGCCATGTCAACACTCACATACATCATCCTCCTACTTACATCCTTCACAGTGGGCGCTGTATTTTCCTACATGTTCACAATCGCATCCTACATAAATCTTCCAAGAAACACAAACACTCTTGTCATCACCAACGCCGCCTTCCCACCAGAAAACGCCAAGTACTTCAACTTCACCATCCTCAACCCCTCCTACTCCCCAGACCCAAAAGTCACCATCACCAGAATAGCCATCCAACCAGAAAAAGAAAACAAACTCTACAACGTCACCGACACAGAACCAGAACTCCCTCACGAAACCAAAAGAGGAACATCACAGATTTTCCGATGCAAAAAAAACTGGGGAGAATTCGCAGGTCAAAACATTACCATACACGTATTCGCCACCGAAGCATCCGGTGGAACATACTCCGTTGCAACATCACCCGTAAAATTGGAAGTCAAAAAAGCAGTTTTTGATCCCTCAATAAGTGTAAAACAATTTAACGTTACTGTTCAAAATTCACCGAAATCGGCAATAACTCTAAACATCACAGAAATCTTGGCAATACCGCCAATCGAAAACGTAACCCCTTCCCTACTCAACTCTTACCCGCTTGCACCAGGTGAAAATATCAGCTTCACTTGCAAATGGAACTGGACGCAAGTTGTGGAAGCTACGATAACCATAGAAACCCTACAAGGCTATAAAGCTAAGTACGGAACAGGTGAACTTCATAAGGCAATAATAACTATTTCTGATGTTTACTTCAACAAGGTTGACACAGACCATTTTAACGTAACTGTCTGGAATCAACCAGAATCACCAGAATCAACGCACTACGTCAACATAACAAGAACAGCCGTAATCGCGGCGAATGGAACTCAGCTCCATCAAATAGAGACAAACGTGAATGTTAACCAAAACTCTTCAGTAACCTTTAGGTGCCCATGGGAGTGGCGTGACTACCGAAACAAAAACGTCACAATTACTGTGTACACCAAACAAGGCTTCGTATGCTCATACAAAACAGTTACACCTCCATCGGTGATTCTGGAAATCGTTGACACCCCATATTTCAATCTATCTGACACCAGCCACTTTAACGTCACACTCCAAAACTCACCATATTCTCTCAGAACTGCTAACATTACTAAGATAGCTGTGGCGACAAATGAAACAACCAAGACAATAATACCTAAAAACGATACGGTTCCAAAATTAATCAATCCCTACTCGCTTGAAAAAAACAGTTCTCAAAGCTGGAATTGTCCGTGGAATTGGGGCCACTCTATGTATAAAGGAAAAAATGTAACCATTACAATGTATTACTATGATGTTAAAACTCTCGAAAAATTCGACGTATCATACACACTTCGAATCCCTCACGTAAAATTAGAAATCCCAAAAGTCGAATTTAACTCTAGTACTCCTTGGTACTTCAATGTAACTGTTTATGATGAAGCGGTATTATACAACAATGTAACGATCACAAAGATTGTTGTAGCACTAAAGAACGGAACTATTTGCAAAGTTTTTGAAAAGGGTGAAGCTGTGGTGAATTGGAATGACACGTGGTTGACTCTTCCGTTTGCGCTTCCCGCGAACGCTAGTGCCACTTTCATATGTCCTTGGAGTTGGTTAGATTACTCAAGTAAAAGTGTAACTATCATAGTGTACATCTCAGAAGGCTTCACAGCGTCTTTTCCATATGAAATTCCTTAAACTAAGGTTATTTGAGGGAAAAGGGTATGGTTGAGTACGATGTGGTTGTCGTTGGCACTGGCATCCTAGGTTTATCAACTGCTTATCACATTAAGAAAATGTGCCCGGATGATAAGATTTTAGTGGTTGATAAGTTGAGTGCTGCTGGCCAAGGAAACACGGCTAAGAGTGCAGCGATGTTTCGAAGCTTCTTTTACTCGCACACCAACTTCACACTCGCGGATACATCCATCGATTTCTACAAACATCTCCAGGAAAACCTAAGTGTAAACTTGAAAATAAAGTGGACCGGGTACCTGTGGTTGTTCAGTGAGCAGCAATACAAAAGACTTGAGCCTACGCTAA
>JAYEKF010000016.1:0-2836 GCA_034660895.1 Thermoproteota archaeon
CTGTTGCCTCAAGCAGAAAAAGAACATAAAAAGTATAGTTTACTAGCGTTGGGACTAGGAGTATTAGTTGCTACAATGATAGTCTTATCTAAAAGTTAAATTTAGAGGCTCGCCGTTTGTGCTTCACGAAATCTATGCGACCTGCCTTATTCGCTAACAAAATTAATTTGTTTTTACGGACTTTCAAGATTTGGCTGAGCAGAAATAATGAGGGGTCTTCCTTCTATTAATGCTTCTACAGTTTTCTTCCTAGCGTTTTGCAATAGCCTCCACACAGTTCCCCGAGAAACACCCATCTTTTTTCCAGCGTCTTCCTGCGAGAGACCTTCTAGGTCAACTAACCTGAGTGCTTCAACTTCAGCGGGCTCGATGTAAATCGGCTCTAAACCCGTCTGCGGCATGGGGATAAGTCTATTTGCAACTGGAGGCTTTCCCAAGCTAACTGGTTTAGGAAATCTTCCTTTTTTGCCACGTCTACGTCTACGTCTACGCCCTCGCGTCCAACTCATTTTCATCATTTAGTATTTAGACCGCAACCTTTATATCTTTTTGTGCATTATCTCATAAACAAAAACGTGCATAAACACAAAAATTGGTGAACAAAAAATGGGTTACAGACATAGAAACATGTACTACCTAACCGGACTACCAGGATGGATAAGGTTCGGCTACTCACCTGGATGGGTGGGTAGATCGCCGACAGGTCTACCCCCAACAGCTCAATGGCTTATACAAAGCGGCCTTATGCCACAATACCTTTCGTACCTTCAAACCATTGCTCCCACTGGAGTTCCACCAACAGGAGTTCCACCGGTCCAAAGTGCACCGACCCCCGGTGCGCCAATATCTCCCGTAACACCGTTCACAACGCCTTTCACTCCTACGCTAACAAAAGAACAAGAAAAGCAGATGCTGGAGCAGCAGGTAAAGGCTCTCGAATCCCAATTAGACTCCATCAGGAAGAGGCTGGAAGAACTAAGCAAGTGAGAGTGAAGAGAGATGCCTAGGGGACGCAGAGGGTTCGGTCGAGGGTTGGGCTGGGGCTACGGTTGGCCCGGCAACCCTTATCCATTCTGCAGATGGTTCCCATGGTTGCCTAGATGGTGGTGGGCCTACCCAGCCTACAGGCTTCCATATTACGGAATTCCTTGGCGCCAACCATACTCAGGATACGGATACGGCGCGTACGCTTCGACCTATAGGTATCCATTTTATATGCCGTATTGACGGGTACCCCTAAGAGATAATTAGAAGGGTGAGGAAGCGTTGAAGGTTGCGGTGTCTGCAACAAGTGGAAGCTTAGATGCTCAGGTTGATCCTAGGCTTGGTAGGTGTCCATATTTTGTTGTTGTGGATTCTGAAACTATGCGGTTTGAGGTGGTTCCGAACGTGGCTTCAAGAGCTATGGGTGGGGCTGGAATTCAAGCAGCGCAGATAATAGCGAGCAAAGGAGTAAACGTTGTAGTGACAGGAAACGCTGGGCCAAACGCGTTTCAAGCCCTTTCGTCAGCTGGAATCAACATCATAACTGGTGTTTCCGGCACGGTTAGAGAAGCGGTTGAGAAATTTAAGAGCGGTCAGCTACAAAAAATCACTGCCCCTACCACCCCCATGGGGTTTGGAATGGGCGGAGGCTACGGCATGGGCACAGGCAGAGGACGCGGAGGTGGACGCGGAATGGGCTTCAGGCGTTGGCAAGCTACGGGGCCAATGGTTCCACAAACACCGGTAAGCACTCCAGTAGTGCCTCCTACACCCGCAAAGATGTCAAAGGAACAAGAGATTCAGATGTTAGAGACCCAAATGAAAAGCGTGCAGAAGCAGTTGGATCAAATCAAAAAGAGATTGGATGAACTTAAGAAGTAGGAGAAAACGGAAAAAGTGGTTTCAGTTTGCAGAAGTCTTTAACACAATTTGGAGTTGATAGGTATGAGTTTGAAAAAGTTTAGGATAGCTGTGGCAACGACAGCGCATGGAGGCCTAGAGGATATAGTGTGTAAAGTATTTGGGAGAGCGAACACATTCACAATCATAGATGTTGAAGAAAGTGAAGTTAAAAACGTGAAAGTGCTTGAAAACCCTGCGTTATCGTACAAGCATGGCGCGGGGCCAATAGTTGTGAAAATGCTGGTTGACTCCGGCGTAAACTTGGTTGTTGGCACAGAACTTGGACCGGGCGCGTCAGCGTTGCTTGAACAGCACAATGTAAATCATGTTATAGCTAAGCCGGGTGTTAAAGTTAAAAAATCATTGGAAAAAGTTCTGGGACGCCAAACCTAACCTTTTCTTTTTTTGGTTTTCTCCAAAGTTTAAGTTTTTTACCATGCTTCAGTTAACGCTGGTGTGGACGGCGTTTTTTAGCGGGCTTCGACCACTCTAACTTTTGCCCCGCTACGATTATACCTATAATCAAGAAGAATACGACAGCTACAACGATAGCTCCGACGAGTTGGGGGGATATCCACGGCGACGATGGGATGTTGACCGTGAAGCATACCTTGTCAGAGTAGGTGATGTTATTAGAGGTGTCTGTAAAATATATCACGAGAGTATGTGCGCCCTCGGTCGAAACGGTTAAAATGGTGTTTCTATCGATCGCCTTATTTTCTTTATCATCTAAACTGTAACTTATGTTTGAAGACTCTGTTTGACTTACGGTGAAATTTAAAGGAATTGCAGTTTTGGTATATGTCTTGTTTTCTGGCGAAATTATGGCTATCGGCTTGTTACTGAAGCATACCTTGTCAGAGTAGGTCCTGCCAGAAGTGCTATTAGAATACACCACAATGTTGTGCGCTCCGTAGCCTAAATCGTTCACAGTGGTATTTCCGTCAAT
>JAYEKF010000017.1:0-14443 GCA_034660895.1 Thermoproteota archaeon
TCCGCCAGTTATATTCACCCAAATCTGCGTCGAGTTCCCCTCTTGTAACTGATTTGGTGGAGCTGGCTCAACCGCTTGAACATAATACGCTGTTTCGACGGTGAATAGGGCGTGGAATTCGCTTGTAGCGTTTAAATCTTTCAGTGTTACGTTGTAGACGCCTGCAGGTCGATGAGGAACCATGAAGGTGTCGCTAACATTGTTTCCAATAATTGTTCCGTTTTTAACTTCTTCCCCATCAAAAAGTATTCGATATGTGCCATTGGTGGTTTCAATTGTTCCATTCACACGTACCTCCGTCCCCACCGAACCTTCTTTAGGCGAAATGGACGTGATTTCTGTTGCAGTTGCAGCCGCCTGAGGCGAAAATAAGGCGAAAAATGAAATTGCAAGTGAAGCTATCAGTAGGAATGTTGTGATTTTTTCACTTCTTAAAGATTTTTTTGGCAAGCCTTTTTTCCATCCGCATTTTGTTGGTGATGTGAACATTTCTAGCCACCATCGTTTTAAACTTTATCTTTTAAGCTCCTCTAGGCAAGCTTATAAAGAAAGCCTTTATCCACTTTGGTTAATCGTTTGGAGTGGATGAACATATGATTGACGAAATTCTCGGCTTAGTCCAAAAGCATGAACAGTGGCGTGGACGAGAATGCATTAACCTTATTCCGTCAGAAAATGTGATGAGCCCAGCGGTTCGCTCTCTTCTCTCCTCAGAACTCGTACATCGATACACTTCGAGACACCATTTTTACATGGGCACAAGTTTCATCGACGAAATCGAACAATACGGTGAGAAACTCGCCAGAGAAGTTTTCAGGGCGGAAACCGCAGATTTACGTCCACTTTCCGGGCACGTAGCTGACTTAATTTTCCTCGCCTCCTTCACAAAGCCAGGCGACAATTTCATATGCGTCTCCGCGGATGACGGAGGATATCCAGGAATGGGAGAAGAGGGTTTGTCTAGTTTACTGCAGCTCCAAATGCTTAGTTTCCCATTTTCTAAAGAAAAAATGAACATTAAAGTAGAAGAGTCTGTAAACCTCATATTGCAAAAGAGGCCGAAAACAATAATCTTTGGGGAAAGCCTCTTCCTTTTTCCACATCCAATTCGAGAACTGGCGAAAGCAGCTAAGGAGGTTGACGCTCACGTCGGTTATGATGGATCTCACGTAATGGGTCTAATTGCGGGGGGAAGCTTTCAAAATCCACTTAAGGAAGGCGCCTCGGCTCTGTTCGGTTCCACACACAAAACTTTCTTTGGACCGCAAGGTGGAATCTTATTGGCGGATAAGGAGCATGGTGAAGCGATGAAGGAACGGATTTACCCAATGTTTGTGGACAATGCGCACTGGAATCGCATAGCCGCCTTGACATTAGCGTTGGCGGAAATGAAAAAGTATGGAAAAAAATATGCGAAGCAAGTGATTTGTAATGCGCAAACTCTGGCTAAAATCTTGATTGAACATGGTTTTCCAGTTGTAGCCGCTGAGCTTTGGGGCACAAAATCGCATCAAGTTCTGTTAGATTACGGCGGCTACAAGCAAGGTAGAGCTGTGGCTCAGAAGTTGGAAAAGGCAAACATAATCGTGGATTGCGGCGTTAGATTGGGCACTTGCGAAGCAACCCGAAGGGGAATGAAGGAGGGAGAGATGGAGAAAATCGCAGAGTTCATAAAAAGCGTAGTTATCGACGGTGTTGACCCACATCAGGTCAAAAGAGAAGTTGTAAAATTTGCAAAAGAATTTCAAACTATCAAATATTGCTTCATTCAGTAAAGTATATGACGTTTTTGTTGAATACTCTTCTTTGAAGTTTCGGTGATTAACGTTGCAGTTGTCAATTCCAAAAGAACTCTTTCAGGTGCTGAAGAAACAAAAATATCATTTAGTCGGCCGCCACTCTGCGGTGAAGCGTTGCCGATGGCTTTACGAATCCATCGTCCACGATCGAGTGTGCTATAAACAGAAGTTCTATGGAATAAAGAGTCACCAGTGCATCCAGATGACGCCTACAGTATTCTACTGTACAATGCATTGCCGTTTTTGTTGGCGTGTCCAAAGCGGGGATAGAGGGTTACAATGGGATGAAATGGCGCTTCCAAAATGGGACAGCCCAGAAGAAATCGTGGACGGCTGTATCAAGGAGCAACTTAAAATTATAACCGGATACAAGGGGAATCCAAAAGCGGATGCAAAAAAACGTGAGGAGGCGCAGAAACCCAAGCACGCCGCCATCAGCCTAGCCGGCGAGCCGACGCTTTACTCTAGACTTGGAGATTTGATTAAACTTTTTCACAAACGAGGTTTCACCACTTTTCTCGTGTCGAACGGAACCCTTCCAGAAGCTTTAGCGCGTCTCAGTGAGGAGCCCACGCAACTGTACATCTCGGTCAGCGCCTTCAACAAAAAAACTTTCCTAGAAACCTGTCGTCCTCACATTCCCTCCGCTTGGGAGCGCCTTCAAGAAACTTTGTCTCTGCTTCCGAGTTTTAAATGTCCAACCGTGATTCGGTTAACGCTGGCACGCGGCATCAACATGAAACATCCAGAGTTATATGCGAAAATAATCGAGAAAGCCCACTCCACCTACGTGGAGCCTAAAGCCTACATGCATGTTGGGTCTTCACAGTTACGATTAAAATTTGAAAATATGCCGACCCACCGTGAGATTCAAAATTTCGCTTCGCAACTTGCAGAAGAGATGAACTATAACGTTCTAGATGAGGCTCCAGAAAGCCGTGTGGTTTTGTTAAGCCGTTTAGAGAAACCCATTAAGTTTTCAGGTTAACCCGTTAAGTCCGGGTGACATTTACTTTCGTTTGCGGTATATCTTATCTCATCTCTTTCGGTGGCACACTCAAAGCCTGTATCTATAAGCTCCTGGTCTTCTTCTAGGGTTGCTGCCACTCTAACGGTGAACTCCTCATGTCCCAGCTGGCCGTAGACCGCCTTCTCGATGTCGATTATAGCGTTGTTCACGCTTTTGTGACCGTCGCAGCCCGATTCTCCTTTGCGCTTTAAAAGAAAATTTTATCAGCGTATGTGCACGTTCTTTGAAGGTGAGTTAAAGTGAAAGTAGTTTTTCATGAAAGGTATAAGGAAGTGTATTCGGATGATCCTGCAGCTAGAGCTGGAAGGATAGAGAGTATTTATAGTGAGCTTTTCGGACGGTTTGAGTTTATTGAGCCGGTTCCTGCTGACGAAGAAGATCTGAGGTTAGTTCACACACAGAGTCATGTAGGTTCGATTAAAAAACGTAAATTATATGATGTTGCGCTGCTCGCTGTAGGAGGAGCAATAAAAGCATCTGAGCTTGCAATGGAAGGAGAACCTGCGTTTGGGTTGATAAGACCGCCTGGACATCATGCCAGTCCTTCCAGTTGTTGGGGTTTCTGCTTTTTTAATAACGTAGCTATCTCCATCGAGAAGCTTAGGAAAGAGGGAAAAATCAAGAAAGCCTGTATAGTTGATATAGATTTGCACTATGGAGATGGAACCGCAAACATCTTTGCATCTAAGCCGGAAGTTTCGTACTATCATATGCCCGGAGGAAGCAGGGAGGACCAGTTAGAAAAACTATCCGATTACCTAGCTGGCAAGAAAGGTTATGAGATGCTGGCGGTTTCAGCCGGATTTGACAGGCATGAGAAGGATTGGGGAGGAGTACTTAAAACAAGGGATTATGAGGACATAGGGAAAACGATGAGGGATTGTGCGGAAAGGGAATGCGATGGAAAACGTTACGCAGTTTTAGAAGGCGGATATAATCATCAAGTGTTGGGAAAAAACGTTAAAGCTTTGCTAAAAGGCATCAGTTAATGTGCGCGCCGACACCGAAGCGATGATTCACCTTGAATTTTTAATAGAAGAAGGAAGGTTGCGGCGGCGTCTCCATGGAGAAGTATAGGGCATAATATCCCGTGCGTGCAAAAGATTATTAAATCCGAACAACTTCTATGTGCCAAACTAAGAATTTGTAATACCTAACAGAAAAAAGAGGGGAATTTGCAGGGGTCGTCTCCATGATGTTGGACAAGTGTGGATTCACAGGATCATGAAAAAGTGACTGAAAAATGGGAAAAGTCGTAGTAACATACAAAATCTTCCCAATCGACATCGACGTAAACTTCGACAAACTAAAACAAACGGTCCAAAAACAACTACCAAAATACGCCAAAATCTACGGCTACGCAACAGAACCCATCGCCTACGGACTCAACGCCCTCATCGCACACATCATTCTCCCCGAGAACATGCCAGGTGCACTCGAGCAACTAGAACAAACCCTCCAAAACTTGAAAGAAATCAGCCAGATACAACCCATCATGGTAAGAAAAACACGCTAAACCTTAATTCACGTTATAAGGTTTATATGGAACAACTGGTTCACGAAAAACTGAACGTTTACCGCAGAAGGTGAAAACTTGCCTGAAACCCAACTAAAAGTAGCAGACGCAAAACAACGAGACGTAGGAAGAGGAATCGCACGAATCGACCATCAGACCATGCAAAAACTCGGCATATCAGCAGGTGACACCATTCAAATCACCGGAAAACGAACTACCTCCGCCATCGCATGGCCCGCTTATTCCGAAGATCAAAACCGAGAAATCGCACGGATTGACGGATTTATCCGCAAAAACGCAGGAGTGGCTATCAATGAATACGTCAAAATACAGCCAGCTGAAGTAAAAAACGCAACAAACGTAACCTTAGCTCCAGTTGGCATGCGGCTTAACGTTGACCAAGACTTCACAAAATTCGTTAAAAATCGACTTATGGAGCGAACGTTCGTAGAGGGAGACACTACGTTGGTCATGATGCTTGGGCATGCCATACCTTTCACCGTCACCAAAACCCATCCATCAGGCATTACACGAATCACTCAGGACACAAATCTCAGAATACTAAATGAGCCAGCACCCGCTGCAAGAGGTGTTCCACGCACTACCTACGAAGATATCGGTGGGCTTCAGGAGGAAATTAAACGGGTGCGGGAAATGGTTGAACTTCCTCTACGGCACCCTGAACTTTTCCAAAGACTTGGAATTGATCCACCAAAAGGAGTGCTACTTCATGGTCCTCCAGGATGTGGAAAAACCTTACTAGCGAGGGCTGTTGCCAGCGAATCAGAAGCAAACTTCCTCTCTATAAACGGCCCAGAGATCATGAGTAAATTTTACGGTGAATCAGAAGCTCGGTTGCGGGAAATGTTTGAAAAAGCTCAAAAAAACGCGCCGACTATTTTGTTCATCGATGAATTAGATGCGATTGCACCCAAACGTGAAGAGGTTACGGGTGAAGTGGAAAGGCGTGTAGTTGCTCAACTTCTCGCTCTGATGGATGGTTTATCCGGAAGAGGAAACGTAATCGTCATCGGCGCGACAAACCGGCCTGCAGCCCTTGACCCAGCTTTGCGGAGACCCGGACGCTTTGATAGGGAAATCGAAATTGGCGTGCCGGATAAGCAAGCGCGACATGAAATTCTACAAATTCACACTAGAGGCATGCCTCTCAGCGAGGATGTGGAGTTAAAAAAGCTTTCTGAGATGACGCATGGCTACACAGGTGCAGACTTAGCTGCACTATGTCGTGAAACTGCTATGAAAGCGTTGCGACGGTATTTGCCTGAAATCAATTTGGAGGAAGAACGAATTCCGCCCAATGTTTTAGAGAAAATGGAAGTCCAAATGAAGGATTTCATGAATGGTTACAAAGAGATTACACCCACCGCCATGCGAGAGGTGTATATTGAAGTGCCAACTGTTCATTGGGAGGATGTAGGTGGTTTAGAGGAAGTGAAACTGGAACTCCGAGAGGCGGTTGAATGGCCTTTGACGAATCCTAAAATGTTCAAACGGTTGGGGATACATCCGCCGAAAGGAATTTTCTTATATGGTCCTCCAGGATGTGGAAAAACCTTACTAGCGAGGGCTGTTGCCACAGAAAGTGAAGTGAACTTTATCACCATAAAAGGTCCTGAAGTGTTTTCTAAGTGGGTTGGCGAATCGGAAAAAGCTGTTAGAGAAGTGTTTAGGAAGGGAAGGATGGCAGCACCATCTATTATATTCTTTGACGAATTCGATTCTTTAGTGCCAAAAAGAGGCATGGGCTACGGGGACAGCCGCGTGACTGAACGAGTGATCAGCCAGTTACTGACTGAAATGGATGGAATTACCACTTTGGAAGATGTGCTTGTGATCGCAGCGACCAATCGGCCTGACCTTGTGGACCCAGCGGTTCTTCGTCCAGGTCGTTTTGATCGTTTGATTTACGTTCCTGAACCTGATGAAGAAGCGAGGAAGAAGATTTTTGAGATCCACACTAAGGATACGCCGTTGGCTGACAACGTGGATCTGTCTTATTTAGCTAACATAACTAAGAATTATTCTGGGGCGGACGTTGACGCGCTTTGTCGCGAAGCTGCTTTGAATGCTTTAAGGAATAATGTGGAGGCGAAGCAGGTTACTATGGCAGATTTTCAGGAGGCGATGAAGAAAAGGGGACCAACGATTTCACCGGACATGGAGACTTGGTATAAAAGATTTATGCAACAGGTTCGGCAGATTAAGAAGCCTGCGACGCCGGTGGCTTAGGGGGTTCTAAAATTGTCGACGGGGATTTGGAGACCTCATCCTCTTCACGCGGTAATTCTGGAGTTGTTGGAAAAAAAAGGAGCTTTGGAGGATGGAGAACTGCTTGATTTGGTGAAGGGGGAGTACGGAGAAGTGAGGTTTAAAGCTTTAAACAAGGCTTTGATGATGTTAGAAATTCACGGGAAAGTATATGTTTCTTCGCTTGGAAGAAGAAAGCGACGAGTAGAGCTGGTAAAGAAGCGGGAGTAGAGACAGATGATGCTACTAGCCTCCCACGAAACTTAACGTTAAAAAGAACAGATGACAACTAAATTGATTTCAAAAGTTTGCCAAATCTATTCCTTTACTCCAACATTTTAATTTTGTTTCTTTGGGTTTGGCTCAAAATCCGTGTTTTCCTCTGATTGTCCATATGAGGTTGTAGCAGGTGATTTTTGACCAGATCTCCGCTTTTATGTTTTGGATTGTTCTGCTTCTGACGATGTCTCCCACCAGGCTTTTTAGGCTGCGCCAGGCGGCTTCAACTCTTGGGTGCAGCTTGTAGAAGCGGTTGAAGACGCGTGGATGTTTTCTGAACAGGGTTACCATGCTTTTCCACGGCCAGCAACCCTTAGCTTTCTGTTGACTGTTCCGTTTGGGTTTGATGTATGGTTTGCCTCCTTTCTCGGCGACCAGCCTGCAGTTCCTTCTGGATAGGTAGCCGGCGTCCGCCACTAAACATTCGATGTTGTCTAGTTTGGCGAGGAGTCCCTCAAGGCGGTTACATTCATGCACGGTTCCTGGTGTGGCCTCAAAATTCTCTACGGCTCTGGTTTCCATGTTGAACAAACCGTGTAGCTTAACGTATCCTCGTCTGCCGCCGTCGCTGGCTGAAGACCAGGCACAGTCTCTCCTAGACTGGCGGAGGCCCGTAGCATCGACACCCAACTTCCTGGCGGGCTTCAGCCGTTCAAGGATCTTCCGGTTCAGCCTTCTCATGTACTCCTCTGACAGCCTTTTCCTGGTTCGGTACAAGGCTGTCCTGTGGGGAGCATGCTTCAAACCCAGCATGCGTAGATGCTCCTTGTCCCTCTCAAGGTCTGCCGTGTAAGCACGCTCAGGTTTCCCCTCGATCTCCTGCCATATTGTGACCACCGTCAACGCCCTGGAGTCGTAAGGCTTGCGTCCAATGCCCTTCCAGCCGCTGTCCCAAGGCGGAGGAAGCGAGTCTACAGCCCATTTTAACAGCCTGAAAGCCTCTTCACGCTCCACCTGACGGAGGCTCTCGTACAAAGCCCAATTAAAACGTTTTTTCCGCCATTTCATACCAGTAATTAAACCTATTCACCAAAATAAGCTTTCACAAAATTTTACGCCAAAACCGTTTCTTTGCAAAAACAGATTCCAAACAGCACTAAAAAAATAAAAAGGAGTCTATAGCACCTTAACAATCAATTAGTTCGGAGGATATTGGATGACCAGAGGTGATGAGTCTTTTTTAAACTTGAATCCGTTAATTCAACATGCTGGGAAACCACCCGAGGAATTTACTGAAGACGATATTGTTAAATTTGTGAAGAACAAGCACATCAAGATGTTAAATCTTTGTCACGTACCGGAGGACGGTCGACTTAAGACCCTAAGTTTTGTGATTCATAATGAAAAACATCTCAGAGACATTTTGGAGAAAGGACAGAGAGTTGATGGATCCAGTCTTTTCTCATACATCGACCCAGCTGAAAGCGACATTTACATAGTGCCTAAATACAGAACAGCTTTCGTAAATCCCTTCAACATAATCCCCACCTTAAATATTATATGTGAATATTTTAACGAAGACAGAAGGCCGCTTGAGTTTTCTCCTAGAAACATACTCAGAAAGGCGGAGGAAAGGTTATTTGAAAAAACACGCATCAGTCTGGAAGCAGCGCCTGAATTGGAATTCTACGTAATTTTTGAGCAAGAAGAGAAACCGTTGTACCTGGGTGATGCTGAAAGGAACTACCAAGAATCCGCACCCTTTGCTAAATGTGAAACTTTCAGAAACGAGGTCTTAGCAACGCTTGCAAGATGTGGATTAGCTGTAAAATATGGGCACGCTGAAGTTGGTCTGGTGCTTGGAGATGGTGGCGTTACAATGGAGCAACATGAAGTAGAATTTTTACTTCAACCCTTGGAAGTAACCGCTGACGCGGTAACCATTGCAAAATGGGCTATAAGAAACATCGGCGCTAAACGTGGTATGACAGTTTCTTTTGCTCCTAAGGTTCGGATGGGACATGCGGGTAACGGCATGCATATTCATATTCATGGTCTAAAAAATGGGGAGAGCGTGATGACTGGGGCGAATGGAGAGTTGGCTGAAGAAGCGAAAAAAATGATTGGAGGAATTCTAAAGTTCGCTTCTAGTCTTACCGCGTTCGGAAACACGGTGCCAATTTCGTATCTGCGATTAGTTCCCGGCCATGAGGCTCCGGTGCACTTGTGTTGGGGGCACAAAAATAGGTTAGCTTTAGTAAGGATACCGTTAAACCGAGACTTTCAAGGGAACCTTGCGGAGAAAATTAATCCACACAGCTCAACCGAGCTAAAAAATGTAAATAGGCCTAAACAAACGGTGGAACTTAGGTCGCCAGATGCATCCGCTAACATTTATTTACTTTTAGCAGGAATTGCGGTTGTAATTGGACATGGTCTGAGAAATGAAGAAAATCTTAAACTAGCTGATGAACTCTTTGTTGATGCAAGTGCTTACGGAAGAAAACATAAAGCGTTGCTAACCAGATTGAAACCACTGCCCAAATCTTGTTACGAATCTGCGAAATACCTAGAAAGGGATAGGGCGCTTTACGAAGAGGAAAATATTTTTCCAAAGGAAGTCGTAGATGCTGTCGTACAAAAACTGAAAAGTTATAGGGACGAAGAACTTGGCGAAACATTAAAGAATACTGATGAAGCAAACAAATTTATCGAAAAATACCTGCACTGCGGGTAACCTCGTTTTCCTTAACTATATTACAAATTTTTGCTTGGTGGGGTTAACATTAAAACGGAAGTGACGGTGGTTGGAGCTGGACCATGCGGCTCTTTTTCTGCTTTAGCAGCATCCAAGCTAGGTGCCCAAGTTATAGTTTACGAAGAACAGAGTGATATCGGTGTTCCTTCACATTGCGCTGGTCACCTAAGCATCTCAAGCTTGAAGCACTTCGGGCTTTATCCTTCACCAGCGGGAATAGTAGAAAACAAGTTTAACGGAGCCATTGTCTATGCACCGTCCGGAAACAGTTTTCCCGTTCAGTTTAGTTCCCCTGTAACCTGCGTCGTAAACAGAGAATTGTTCGATAAGTATCTGGCCAAACTTGCCATGAAAGCTGGCGCAGAATACCATTTAGAGTCGAGGGTGAAATCCCTTGTTTTGGAAAGGAGGTTTGTAAGGGGGATCACTGTCTGTCATAAAGGAGCTAAGGAAACTGTACACTCCAAAATTGTCATCGATGCGGAAGGCATATCATCGACTCTTCTAAAAATAGTGGGGCTACAGTCGCTTAACCGTTCCATGATAGTGAATGGAGTTCAAGCCGAAATAAACGGGATAGAAGGGGTGGACAAGGATGTGGTGGAGGTGTATCTCGGACGGAAATTCGCGCCCGGCTTTTTTGCGTGGGTCATTCCGAAACGGGATGGTTCAGCGAAGGTGGGTCTCGCAACCAACAGAGGCAACCCGCAAGATTACTTACAACGTTTCATACATAAGCATCCGGTGGCGTCGAAGAAACTGGGAAAAAGCAAAATTGTCCACCTATGTTTTCATCCCATTACGCTTGGAGGGGCGATTCCAAAGACGTATTCTAATGGACTTCTCGTTGTGGGAGACGCAGCGTCGCAGGTTAAACCCACCACCGGCGGCGGCGTAACTTTCGGACTGGTATGCTCAGAGATTGCAGGAAAAGTCGCGTATGAGGCGGTAAAGACTAACGATTTTTCCGAGGCTTTCCTGTCAAAATACCAGCATGGATGGAAAAAAGCAATAGGCTTTGACATGGCTGTTATGCATCGGATAAGAAAGATGGTTAACCGATTACCCGACAGTAAAATTGACAGACTTGTTACTTTATACAAAAAACTTGAGGTGGGAGAAATTCTTCAAAAAGTTGGGGATGTAGATTTTCAAGGAAAACTGTTAACCCAAGCCGCGTGGCATCCAAAAGCACTTGCATTGCTGCTCTATTTCGTTTTCTCATCTTTTGTTTCGCCATTAACATTTAAATCCGTTTTACGTAATGCAAAAACAGATAGTCATGTCCGAATTTGACTATAAGCAAGTTCTCGTTCTTCGTGTGGATTTGGGAATGAGCAAGGGCAAAATGGTGGCTCAAGCTGGACACGCGGCGGTTTCCGCATGCGAGAAGGCGAGGGAACACCATCCAGACTGGTGGAAAGCTTGGTTAGAGGAAGGACAGTGCAAGATTGCTGTAAAAGTGAAAAGCGAAAAGGAACTGCTGAATTTGGAGCAACAGACAAAAAATTGTTCGATTCCCCACGCTTTAATTCAGGACCGGGGGTTAACGGAGCTCCCGCCGGGGACGCTAACTTGTCTAGGAATAGGCCCCGCACCCACCAGCGAGATAGACAAAATTACTGGTGAACTCCCGCTTCTTTAAGAACAAGGTGTCGCAGTTTTGATGGTTCCTAACCTAGAGAAAAAAATTGGGATGGAAGTTTACGCCACTAACTCATCAGGCGTCGGCGGACGGATTCGTCAGCTTCCCGAAGACTTTATAGTTGAGGAAGTCTTGGTGGACGGTTCTAAAGCTAAAATTTCACTCGTAAAAAATCAAAAAGTCAAGGGGAAAGGAGGATTCCTCATCTGCGCGTTGGTGAAGCAGAACTGGGACAATTTGCTGGTGGTTAAGGAGATTTCGCGACAACTCGGCGTCGATTCAGAGCGGGTTAAGATTGCAGGTATCAAAGATGCGAAGGCGGTGACCTCTCAGCATATCAGTGTACGAACAGCCACGCCGGAGCAAATATTACGGGTGAAAATTAAAGATGTAAGCCTTTGTCCCTTAAAGTATTCTCGTGAAGGGATGTCTCCGCATCTTCTCCTCGGAAACCAGTTTCACATCACCATCCGTGCCATCACATACCCATTCTCTGAAATCGAAAAACGCGTTAGAAACGTGCAAAACGAGTTATCCAGTCTGGGAGGAATTCCAAACTTTTTCGGCCATCAGCGTTTCGGCACTGTTCGTCCCATTACCCATTTGGTAGGTAAGGCGCTTATTCAAGGCGATTTCGAAAAAGCCGCGCTCACCTTCTTAGCACAGTCAAGTCTGCATGAACATCCAAAATCTAGAGAGGTGAGGAAAGAACTTCAGCGCACACAAGACTTTCAGAAGGCGTTTCAAAGTTTTCCGTCGTTTCTCAAGTATGAACGTTTAATGCTTTATCATTTAGCCAAGCACCCTCGAGATTATTTAGGTGCGTTTCGAAGACTGCCTCTTCAATTGCGCAAACTTTTCATTCACGCCTACCAATCATACCTTTTCAACATGTTTCTCAGCCGAAGAATCCTGCAAAACATCCCCCTTAATGAGGCACAAACTGGGGACTACGTTGTCAAACTTGACGAACATGGACTGCCCATCCGTGGCGGCGGAGAAGGAACTGAAAAAAAGGTTTGGGATATTGGAAAAATGCGTGTATCTCTTCCCTTACTGGGTTTAAAACAAGAGCCCTCTAACGGAGTGCAAGGAGAAATTGAACAAGAAATTCTCAAAACCGAAAATGTGGCTCCAGAAGACTTCCATATTCAAGCTATGCCTAAATTAAGCGAATCAGGCGGGTTGCGGACTACTTTAACTTCCATAAACCATTTCCTTATTGAAAAAGCATCTGAGGATTCGGAGAATCCGTCTAGAAGAAAGCTAAAGCTAAGCTTCTTTTTACGTCGGGGCTCTTATGCAACTATAGTTCTACGCGAACTCATGAAACCTCATGCCATAGTAAGGGCGGGATTTTGAATCGTTAACTAACCCTGCTACATACTACAGTGAGTTCTGCGGCTGAAACCACGTGAATCCACCAGTTTTGCGCCTCAAAATCCCCGTCAAAATACACCACAAGTCTCGCAGTGCTGTCAATTGGAGCGTCTGAAGGGACCTTCCCGTTCCATGTTAACGTTTTTCGTTTACACGGACGCAACGTCAAGTCTTGCGCTGTTCCTTCCCAAACCCAATCGTCTTCAAAAGCAACGTTCACCGACCAAGTGCCTTCTGTTTTTCCCTTGTTCTTGAACACCACTTGAACTGTGAACTCTTCTCCAAGCGTTTTATCAACTACACCTTCTACACATGTTGCTTCAATGAACGAATTTTCACTTGAAGTGGCCAAGTTGCATACACTGATTCCGCTAATCACGGCTAAGATCAGAAGAGTTGAAACCATGAGAAATTTCCTCAACTTTTCCCTCCTCCTTCCCTTTTTCCATTCTTTCATTAGTACGTCACATGTCTTATAGGTTTCTGCATAAAAGTTCTAGAGAAAAATTAGGGTTTCCATGTTTTTCTTTTCGCTCATGCTTATGCAAGGTGCTTCCATTGCTTAGGCTCCGCTGAGAAGGCCCGCGTTGCGTATGCCAACAGAGCTGAACTCCACCCCATTCTTCACCAGCGTTTAACCTCATAAAAAAGTTAGGGCGTAAGCCTAAATCGGTCTCTCGGGAATAACGCAACTTCACGTATGTTGCGTTTCCCAGTAAGCATCATCATCAACCTTTCAAAACCAACGGCCCAACCTGCATGAGGCGGCATACCATAATCAAAAGCCTGCAAATGGTACTTGAAGGACTCGGGTTTTAACCCCTGCTTTTTCAATCTTTCAATAAGTTGTTCTTTGGAGTCAACTCGGGTTCCTCCCGAGGCAATTTCCATCTCACGCCACATCAAGTCGAAGGCACCACACAGTTTCGGCTCGTCATCATGCGGTTTAATGTAGAAAGGCTTAGAATCACTAGGCCAGTCGGTGATAAAGTAGAAGTATGGATGAAGCTTTCCTAACGTTTTACACGCTAGGGTGGAGAAGTCTTCCCCCCAAGGAACCTCCATACCCACTTCCTTCAGCTCTTCTAACATTTGGTTGTAAGTGAAACGTTTGAAAGGAAGCCGCGGGAGTTCAATATCCGAGCCTAAAAATTCCAGCCCCTTTTTACAGTTTTCCTTCACTGTTTTGCAGACGTGATACATCAGTTTCTCCAAAACTTGCATAACATCCCCCGCGGTAGCGAATGCCTGCTCAATATCTACGGAGATAAATTCAGTTAGATGCCGACGAGTGTGCGATTTCTCCGCGCGGAAGAAGGCTCCAACTTCAAAAACTTTCTCCAAACTTAAAGTAAGCTGTTCCTTGTACAACTGTGGGCTTTGCGCCAAAAAACCTTCTTGCTCAAAATACGAAACTGGAAAAAGTGCAGCCCCACCCTCCGTCGCAGAACCGATAATTCTAGGCGTATGAACTTCAATGAATCCCTGACCAGAAAGAAAATTATGTATTCCATCCAGCGCAACATGCTGAATTCGGAAGACAGCTTGGTTTTCCCGCCGACAGAGGTCGAGGGCACGTGCATCTAACCGTACATCAATTTGCGCTGAAGTCCGCCCGGTAACATCTAGAGGCAGAGGATGCTGCGCAGCCGCAAAAACTCGAATCTCATCGGGAACAACTTCCACCCTCCTAGGAGTCATCTCCGTTTTTCTAACCACCCCTTTCACACCAATACTACACCGTCTCTGTAGAGAATCAGTTTTCTCTAACAGCTCTTTAGCGACTTTCTCGCGTGGAATAGTTATCTGAACAGTTCCTTCTCTATCC
>JAYEKF010000018.1:0-2816 GCA_034660895.1 Thermoproteota archaeon
TGATCTCTATACGGTTCGGATGTTTTTTCACACCTTTCAGTGTGTTTATAATACCTAATGTCACGCCCCTGACAATTTGTTGGACAAACTTCATTATTGGAACGTTTTTTCCGTCTACGGTGACAGTAGCTATGCTTGCAGCTAACACTTCACAATCTTGCATTGTGGCTTCTCCTTTCAAGACAGCTTTAGCAAACTCTAGACACGTATTATACCCACAGTGCCCACAGTTTAATCCTGGAAGACGTCTGAGAATCGAACGAGCCAACCTCTCTTTTAAAGCCGAAACTAATTCCTCAAAATTATAAACTGGTGTTTCAGGAAATTCCGTTTGAAACTTCTCTTTCTCTTGGCTTCTACTTGCAATGCCCCCTGAAATCATAATAATGTTGGAGATTTCTTTTAATGCGACTAAGGCGTCCTCCGTTGTATCTGCGCATAGAATCTTCGGAATTGAAGATTTCTTGTATCCCTCAACAAATATGAGGTCTGATGTGGTGTAGATGGCTTCTAAAGCTTTTTCTAAAGGAGGGTTAGGTGTTTTGCTTATGGTGACTATTTCTTTAGGTGTAGAAGCTACAGTTATAACCGCGCCTGATTCTAGGTGTCTCCAAGTATCCTTTCTAGCTGTGTCGAAGAAGCCGCTTATGTGTTTAACTGTGGCTACTCTAAACCCTTCGCGGGTAAATCTCTTAGTTAACCGTTCAATCAACGTTGTTTTTCCACGTCCTCTTGTTCTGCTAACAACACCGACAACTAGAGGCATAGTTTATCCCTCAACATCGCTCTTAACAAGTCTTGTACACCTACTCCTGAGCATAATTAAATTGCTTATTTAATCAGATTTATCTAAAGTAATATTCGTTTCAAACAATCCTCCTGAACACCGGGCTGGAGCAAACCCGTAAACGGTAGGCAATCCAATTCATTTCCCATTTAAAGCTGGAAGGATGCTTTTCCACATCTTTTTTATTTCTTTTGAGGCAACGCTTTGCGGAGAATATTCAACCACCGGCTTTCCCATAACCATAGCTTCCGTTACAGCGGGGTCAAAAGAAATTTTTCCAACAACTTTCACATCGTTCTTACTGCAGAATTCAACAATTCTCTTTGTGTTTTCTTTGTTTATATCATACTTGTTTACACAAACGAAAGGTAAAACGTGGAAATGGTTGAGAAGTTGAAGCGCCCTCTCCATGTCATGTATCCCCGACATGGTTGGCTCTGTAACTATAAGTCCCATATCCACTCCGCTGACAGACGCTATGACTGGGCAGCCGATGCCTGGTGGACCATCGATTACAATTGGGTTACAGTTTTCTTTTTCAGCGATTTGTTTTGCGTTTTGTCTGACTAAAGTGACAAGTTTACCTGAGTTTTCTTCAGCTGGGTTAAGTTTTGCGTGGGACATAGGGCCATATTTGGTTTTGGACGTAAAAGCGTAACCAGCAACTTTCTCTTTAAGACTGATAGCTTCTACTGGGCATACTAGAACGCAGACTCCGCATCCTTCACATAAAACAGGGTCTATCTTCAAATCCGTTATTGCATCAAATCTGCACGCTTCTTCGCATTCGCCGCACTCTATACACTTTGTTTTGTCCATAACGGCTAACTTTGTGCCTTTAAACACCTGTTTCTGCATTATTTTCGGATGTAAAAGTAAATGAAGGTCTGGGGCGTCTACGTCGCAGTCCGCGATTACAATGTTCTGAGCTAATGCTGCAAATGAGGCGGTGATGGTTGTTTTTCCAGTACCCCCCTTCCCACTTAAAATGGTGATTTGTTTCAGCTGTTCACCCGCTCCTTTATTTCGTGAAAAAGTGATTGAAACCTTTCTTTCCATACAGGCATTTCTAAAACGAAGGGTACTCCACGGGAATAGAGTTCCGCAATTTTTCTGTCGAACGGAATCTCCAGCAAGATGGTAATTTTTTCTTTTTTACAATATTCGTAGACTTTTCTGTCGCCAATTCCAGCACGGTTTACGATAACGCCGAAAGGAACTTCAATTTTCCTCAAAACTTCAACGGTCATTTTTAAATCGTACAAGCCGAAGGGCGTGGGCTCGGTTACGAGAAGACAATAATCGCTTTTATAAACAGAAGCAATTACGGGGCATGAGGTGCCAGGTGGGGCGTCTATCAGGGTGATTTTGTTGTTTTTAACTTGCTTCTTCACCTCGTCTATGATGGGAACCGCCATCGGTTCACTTATTTTTAGTTCGCCATACACCACATCCACACCATTTGCATCCCCCCTTTTGACTAGACCAATTTCTCGTTTCTCCTCAGCAATCGCGTTTTTTGGGCAAACTATAGAGCAGCCTCCGCAACCGTGGCAGAGTTCAGGGAACACCAGAACTTTTTGGGACCCCACAAAAATGGCGTTGTACTCGCAGAAATCAGCGCATTTTCCGCAGTAGTCACATAATTCTTCATCAACTTTGGGAATAAGAATGTAAACTGGTTTTGTTGCGTGTATTTTTGGGTGTAGAAGTATGTGAACGTTGGGTTCCTCCACATCACAGTCCAAAAGTTGAACGTTTTCTAAAGACAACGCCATGTTCACAGCTACCGTAGTCTTTCCAGTTCCCCCTTTACCGCTAGCGATAGACAAAATCATTCTTGGTATTCTCTTTCTCACGCGTTCCAAAATTAATTGAGTGAGCTATGCTATGGATGTCGCGCTCCACGGCAGTCTTCCGTCAACTCTTCAAGTTTATTTTGGTTGTACTCGGTAACTGCCTCTCTAACAATCCTTGCACGGGTCCGCAACACGGCTACCCCCCTGTTTTGGAAGATGCTTAAACCTCT
>JAYEKF010000019.1:0-2814 GCA_034660895.1 Thermoproteota archaeon
TGAGATCTCAGATCATAACCCAGTTTCTTTCTCGCTTTTGAAATATCCGTTGCTAAACAGTTAAGGGATTTTGGACTTGTTGTTGCTGGTGAAAAAATAGATTGATGGAAGACTTGGATATGAGGGGATCAAACTAATAGAGGCTTGCTACGATAAAAGAGATAATATGAATAATGCCATGGATTAATACCTGAACTCCAACCAAATCGAATAGAGACTTGTTAGGAAGCAATGAAATGAAGCTCTCAGGGAAAAAAGTTCTGATTACCGGAGCAACAGGATTTGTAGGAGGTCGGTTGTCAGAACGTTTGAGTCTATCAAAAAAGAATATTAAGGTACGTGGTTTGGTGCATAACCCCTCTCACGCTTCAAGATTAGCAAGACTACCTGTAGAAATGGTGTATGGAGACGTTACTTCTTTGGATTCGATGCGAAGTGCCGTCAATGGATGTGATGTTGTAGTTCATTGTGCTATTGGAACGCGTTATGTTACTGTTAAAGGGACTGAAAACACAATAAAAGCAGCCTTAGAACATGATATCGAGAGATTCATCCATATAAGTTCCGTTGCAGTATACAGTTATTCACCTGAGGAAGGGGTAAATGAAGAATCCGATTATTGTTACTCTGGTGATGCTTACTGCGATAGCAAGATAGATTCGGAGAAAATAGCTTTTTACTATTACAATAATAAAAATCTTCCTTTAGTAGTCCTTAGACCCACTGCTATCTTTGGACCTTATGCTAGGTCTTATACCATAAGACCGATTAATATGCTTAAGAATAAAAATTACGTTCTAATAGATGGAGGTAATTCACCTTCAAACGTTGTTTACATAGACAATGTGATAGATGCCATAGAGCTTGCAATCAAAGAGGATAATGCAATAGGGCACTCTTTTATCATATCAGACGATAAATTGGTTACTTGGAAGCAATTCTTCACAGCTTATGCAAGAATGTTCCATAATCCACCAATTTTGTTAAATTTATCCTCAAAAGAAATAGAGATTGAAAGATCTAAACAACGTAGGGAAATTCTCAAAGAGATACCTTTTAATCCAAGAAAGCTTCCTTGGCTTTTTCTTATTATGGCACGTGAAACAGGGTCTCTGAAATTTATTTATTCCTTACTCGCAAACAAACCCTCACTTAAAAACAAGCTAATCGGGCTGGGTTCTCATCTAGCAGATATGGGTAAAAAAAGCACCTTAAGCCCTCAAGCCCTCTCAAGGTTCGACAGAATTCCAAGTGACAATGGAATTAAAATATTCACTTCTAAAATTCAGTTCCCAATCAAGAAGGCACGTGAGAAGTTGGGCTATAGACCTAAAGTGTCTTTTGAAGAAGGCATGAAATTAACTGAAAAATGGCTAAAGCACCAGAGGCTCATAAGCTGACTAGCTCGTGCGCGCGTACGCAAAAACATATCTGGAAAGCCGCTCAGCGCCATCGTTAGAAGCGTACTCCTAACGATGAGGCTCATAATCTTATACAGACGCATTCAAACACGCGTTACACTTCCGAACAGAAAACCTACCGCCGAAAACGCTTATACCTTTAAGGTACCCAGCAGCATTCAAGAGAGCCTATTTAGGAGTATTTACAGAGAGATGCATTTTTCAGCTGCAGAGTTAGATAGAGATTTAAAGCTGGATCCCAACGATGCCTTGGCAATCGAGGCCATGAGTCTGAATGAAACGAAGAAGATTTATTCTTTCGATTCAGACTTTGACGGAGTAGAAGGGTAACAAAGCTGCCTCAGATTTAGGCGAAGTCTGCACCAGATGGAGCCCCCTCCCCGTCCGTCTCTGTCTCTCCGCCTGCCCGCGTCGACCTCGGCTTACATCAGAATTGTTACTCCCTTGACGAGAGAGGAATTCTATCCAGCTCCAGAACCCTATCGAACGCCTCATCATCGGATACAATGCGACGGTCCACAGCCAAAGCCGACGCAGCTAGCAGACTGCCGAAGTAACTCAACTGATAACCCTCTTCCAACTCACATTGAAGCGGCAGCAAACTTGAGTTCACGGTCTTGACTTTGAAGAGCTTATTCAAGCAATGGTTCAAATAGCAAAGTAAGCAAAGTAATCACCGCAATTCAGCTTCTCCTCAGAAGAACCCCAAAATTCTTCGTACCATACGAAAAGAAGTCGAAGACCACTATTTGATAGTAGATTCTAAATCATGGGTATATTCTAAACCTCATCCTCGGGGAGTACTTGGTGTTCGTCAAGGAGAAGCTCATATAAACGAGCCAGAAAAAGCAAGAGAGAAAGTTGAACACTTCAACCGATTGATCTCTAAAGCCAAGGAGAAAAAGACTGAAGTTCAATGGGAAAATAATCCTCTTTGGTTAGGACTTCAAAATCCTCCTGACTGGGGTGTGGAAACGGATTCTTCACGATTAGATGAGGAGTTTCTGTGATTTCCTTTGTGGATACTAATATTTTCGTTGCAGCATTAAACATAAGGGACAGATCACACCAAAAAGGCAAAGCTCTATTGCAGAAAGCTTTCGGAACTTTCGATTTGTTATACACATCAGATTACATCTTGGATAAGTGTCTTAGCGTTGCTTAGGCTAGAACTAACAAAATCGAGTTTGCCAAAAGAATAAAGCTAATTCAACAACTCGATTACATCATACAAGAAAGCGTTGTTCACTCACTTGGAGAAGGTAAGTGCACTACCAAAAGAACATTAGCCTGTAGTTTTGTCCGGCTTTGGCTCAAAATTGTGATGAGGTTTATTTGGGTGAAACCGGCTTGTTTTGGTAACAGAACGGGGAGAAGATTTGATTTCTGAACG
>JAYEKF010000020.1:0-2811 GCA_034660895.1 Thermoproteota archaeon
GCATTGTACTTGGCCCCTACGCAGGGTTCTTGTCAACCCTTCTCGGTGTCTTGATTGGACATTGCATATATTTTAGAGACCCGTACGAGTTCGTTTTCACTTTCGGCGCTCCAACAGGCGCAATGATGTCTGGTTTCTTGTTCCGAGGAGAATGGAAGCCAGTTCTAACCTACTACACGGCGCTGTTAGCGGGATATTGTGTTGCGCCGGTTGCATGGCAACTTCCGGTTTGGGGAATGTGGAATGTCTATTGCGCTTGCCTCACTCTTCTCGCAACAGCAATAATTATTGTGAAAAAGCGGTGGAAAAAACGGTTGAGAACGGTTGTTTACGTTTTGGCTTTATGTTCTTTCATCGGGTTGGAGGCGGATGTGCTTTTTAGAATTTTCGTTTTCGTGCCATGCCAAACCTTTCGCTTATTCTATGGTTGGAATACGGAAAGTTTGTTCTCCATTTGGGTAGCAGGAGCCTGCATCACCCCGGTGAAAGTGGCAATTGGTACTTTGTTCGCTGGGATAATTGGGCCCCCGTTGATTCGTGTTTTGGGGAAAATAGGATTGTCTAGTTACGATTTTGAATTGGGTGTTGAGTGAAGTGTTTCATACACCGATTCTGCTATTCTTTTCGCGTTTTTCAGCGACGAGGCTCTGTTTTCTCCATCTGCCACAATGGAGCAGAGCGGTTCACCTCCCTCTATGATAACCCCTGGAAAAGGTACGTCTTTAACCGCCTCGAAACCGCTTAAATCCGAGATTGCGGAGCGACTTGTAGCGAACAAGACTAATCGAGTGCAAAAAAATGAGTTTTTCTTCATCTTTTTTGGGAGAACACCATGAACACAAGCGTTTACATGAGCCTCCACCAGATTCAAATTCGACACCCGCTCTACACACTCTAGTGTTCCCTGAAATCGCGGGTTCACTTCTACAACGTAAGGCGTCCCTTCCTTAGAAATCACTAAATCCACTCCATTTGACCCCACAAGACTGAAATGCGTGACGGTTTTTTCGGTTATACGTTCACATTTATCTTTAACTTTCTTGTCCGCTAAGAGGGGGACGATGTTTCCACAGTATCCGAATGGCGCTCGCTGACCTAGCTCACTCATTCCTAGGAGCTGTTCATTTAATGTTAGGATAACAGCTTCGTTGGTTGAGGAAACAAGAGATGCGCTTGCTGGCGTTCCAGAAATATACTCCTGAATTAAAACCTCTTCGTCTAAAAGGGAGACTTCTTGGAACACTTCTTTCAATTCATTAGAATTTTGTGCTTTTCTTACGCCTGTACCCCCAAAACCACGGGAAGGCTTCACCATCACGGGATAACCGATATCCCTAGCCTCCTTTTTCGCCTCTTTTAAACCTTCAACTGTTGCAGTTTCAGGATGCGGAACCCCTAACCGTGCGAGCTCGTTGAAAAATTTCGTTTTGTCACGAACTCGTCTGATGATGTCCGGACGGTTCCCAACTATGGGAACCATTCTGTGGAGTTCGGATAAGATTTCGGGGTGGTCTTCTAGGCCGGAAGCGAGTAATGCGGCGTCTATTGGATTCCTTTTTATAAGGGACTTTGCTAGTTGGAGGAGTTTCTCGGCGTTGAAGTCTTTGCTAAGTCGCCCACAAGTTTTTCCTTTCTTCTGGTGGAGGATTGAATGGCTTTCACGGCACACAAGTTGGAGGTCTTGGTCTCCGAAATAGTCCGCTGCGTAGACTTCATAACCAGCGTTTTTTGCGGAAACAGCTATGGGAACGACATCTATCCCAACCACCAAAACACTATGAATAGCTGTTTCACCCAAGCGAAAAACCCCGCACGTTCAAGTTTGGTTGTAAAGAAAAAAGGGGTTAGGCTGTGGACGCTGACTTACTCCTGAGTTCCATGTAGTCTGTTAGGATTAAGATTCCTTGAATTATTAGAAATAAACCGACGATCCACTGTAGAAGATCTTTGAATGCGATTACTAAAAACCCGAAGATTATGCATAGGATGGCTAGAATGGGCTTCGAAATTGTAATTCCAATTTTTCTTAACTCCTTCTCTACAGCGTCAGCCATACAACTTCCTTCCGGCCGTTGTTTTTGTGGGTATGTGTATTTAAGTTGTTTTTATCATTGAGATGTTTTAGGATGGAATCTGAATCGAAACTCCAGAGAATCCTTATATGTTTTATTGAATATCAACTATGCTAACAAACATAAAATATGTCATAAAACAAACATATCGTACACAAGTAGAACAAAACTACACAAAAATCGTGGGGACAAAAAAATGGGTTTAGAACTCACCATAACAGTTGCATGCGTCTCTGTTTTCCTCCTACTACTCTGCGCATGGATGCTATGGTGTTGCGACGAAACAGAACGGTTTTCCTGAAACCAAGAATCTTGAATGGGTTCTCTCTGCTGAACTGGATACGTGCGCAACACAACATAATAAATCCTAGTAGTACAAAACCACACATAAATTCATATTCTCATTTCATATTCATGTAAAAGAGGGAAAAGATCTTGGAAATAATTTAATGAATCCAGAAGAAAAATAGCAAGCAGCACGAACTTTCCATGATTTTTTGGACAACACTTTAGGCGTTTTTACAAGAGATTTTTTGACGCCTAATAAAGCTAACTTCAAGAGTTTTTATTTTACCAGTCCATGTTTTCATCTGTTCAACACATTTTGCATTCCGGTACATCGCATGTCGGCGTAAGTCTTTTCAGAGTCTGATTCAGATGTACCACGAATTGCTAAAATGTTCAGATTCAACAATATTGTATGAAAGGTGTCCTTTACGTGAGCAGGAAAAAATTGGAA
>JAYEKF010000021.1:0-14297 GCA_034660895.1 Thermoproteota archaeon
TTAATTGTGGAGACAGCTTGGAAAATCGGCGACCCCGGACTAGTGTTTATTGATGAAATTAACCGGCATAATCCTACTGCGCATGTTGGACAAATTGAATCAACCAACCCATGCGGTGAACAGCCCTTGCTCCCTTACGAGTCGTGCAACTTGGGCTCCATCAACCTTTCAAAAATGGTTAAAAATGGCAGCGTCAACTGGGAAAAATTGCGGAGAACGGTTCGGAAAGCCGTACATTTCTTAGACAACGTTATTGACGCCAACAAGTTTCCTCTCCCCGAAATCGAGAAAGCAACGAAGGCTAACCGTAAAATTGGTCTTGGAGTTATGGGCTTCGCCGACATGCTCATTCAACTGAAAGTTCCATACGATTCGGAAGAAGCAGTGGCTTCAGCAGAAAAAATTATGAAGTTCATTTCAGAGAAGGCAAGGAAAAAATCTGTTGAGCTGGGTGAAGAACGTGGGTCTTTCCCAAACTTTCCGGGAAGCCTATGGGACAAGCAAGGATACACAGCAATGCGGAGCGCCACAGTAACCACAATAGCACCCACCGGAAGCATCAGCATCATCGCAGGTTGCTCAAGCGGAATCGAACCACTCTTCGCCGTGGCGTTCATCAGAAACGTTATGGAAGGAACCCAACTATTAGAGGTGAACCTGCACTTTGAAAAAGTGGCGAGGGAAAGAAAATTCTACAGCAAGGAGTTGATGGAAAACGTCGCCAAAAAAGGCGTGATACAAGACTTCAGGGAAATTCCAGATGACGTGAAAAGAATATTCGTTACCTCCCATGAAGTTAGTCCAGAATGGCATGTGAGAATACAGGCGGCTTTCCAAAAATACACAGACAATGCAGTTTCCAAAACCGTCAACTTGCCTCAAAACGCTTCCGTAAAGGATGTGGAAAACGTTTTTTGGTTAGCCTACAAACTGAAATGTAAAGGGGTTACAGTATACAGGTATGGAAGTAAGGAGGAGCAAGTATTGTACATCGGACAGTTCGAAAAGAAGGAAGGGGCACCCAAAATTGTACGTGCTGATTCAGAGTATGCAGGCGGATGCCCAACACCCTACTGTCCATGGGACTAATAAAACAAGGTGAATTGCAACCGACATCTTCCAAACAAAACGTGTCTTATCTCCTCTAAAACCTGAATGGAGCCACCTCTGTCCGTAACACATGCAACTTGAAAATCTTAAATAGCCCCCTTCACTTTAATGTAAGTGAGCGGTATGGCTGAAATCTGCCCAATATGCGGACTTCCCAAGGACATATGTGTCTGCGGTGAAATCACCAAAGAACAACAACGCATTCGAATTCGCATGGAAAAAAGAAAATGGGGGAAAGCTGTAACCATCGTCGACGGCCTTAACAACCAAGATACAAACCTCGGAAAACTAGCGCAAGAACTTAAAGTTTTGTGTGCATGCGGCGGAACCGCCAAAAACGACCAAATTATTCTGCAGGGTGACCACCGAAACAAAGTACACAGTTACCTTATCAACCACGGTTACATGGAAGAAAACATAGAAGTTTAATGATTAAACGGAGCGTTAGAGGATGGGCATCGTAAGAAACATATGCCAAGTACTTAAGAAACTGAAGCATGGAGAACCCCAGCCAAAATTTTGTCCACGTTGCGGCAGCTCGAAAATACGTTTATCGAGTCGCTTCGATGTTTGGTTAACGCCGGAACAGTATGTTTGCGAGAACTGCGGTTACAGAGGCCCCATAGTTATGGAGCTAGAAGAGAAACAGAAGCCCTCTTCGCTTAAACGCGGCGAATAAGCTTAGTCGGGTAATTCTAAACCTAATTGTCTTTTCAAAGTCTTATAGCGGTTTCTCACTGTGACCTCGGTAACTCCAGCTGCCTCAGCAATGTCCTTTTGAGTCTTTTTCTCATCATTTTTAAGGCATGCGATGTAAAGCGCTGCAGCAGCTAACCCCATAGGGTCTTTTCCAGCCACAGCGCGTTTCTTCTTAGCCTTTCGAAGAAGTTGGATAGCGTCCCCTTGTGTCCGCCCAGAGATACCCGTTTTTTCCGCAATTTTAGAAATGTATATAAGCGGATCAGCGATGGGCATTTCAATGTCAAGTTCACGGAGCAAAAGTCTGTAACACCGAGCAACATCCTTCTTCTCCACTAAGCTCGCCTCAGAGACCTCTCTTAAAGCTCTAGAAGTTTGTGTTCTTCGACAAGCGGCGTAAAGAGCGGCAGCAGCAATGGAGGCGATGGATCTTCCACGAACCAAACCTTTGTTTAAGGCCTTGCGGTAAATAACTGCAGCCTTCTCTTTTACGGATTGTGGGATGTAAAGTTTGTCTGAAAGGCGGTCCAGCTCTGCCATAGCTTGAGCCAAGTTTCGGTCGATTGAGGAGTGCACTCGAGACCGTATCTGCCACTTTCTAAGACGCCACATTTGAAGCCTTGTTTTGAGGGAAAGTTTCCGCCCAAAAGCATCTCGGTCCAAGTGACTTATAGTGGTGGATAACCCCTTGTCGTGAACAGAATATGAGGTTGGGACACCAACGCGGCTTCGTGATTCCCTCTCTTCTTGTGTAAATGCACGCCACTCCGGCCCCTTATTTATCATCTGTTCACCAATAACTAAACCGCAGTCTCCACAAATGGTTTCACCTGTGTCGTAGTCCTTAACAAGGTTAGTGCTACCGCACTCGGGACACCGCTCTATCCGTTTTTGATGTGTAACTTCCCTTTTCTTGCTCACGGCTCTTCCTTCCAGTTGATGATTTGGCGCGATAACCGTCACTATGGTAGTTCCTCATCAGAAGCTTCGGAGTTAGAAGCCGTCCATCTGGCCCGCCGTGTTAAACTCCATCGTAATGTCTTAATATATAAATCTTACGGTTTCTTTCAACATATTCTCGACACACACTCCAAATACTTACATACAAAACAAATTCGCAACCACCCAAAACACAACATACTAAACAACGATCACCATCAACCAAATTTCTAATAACCAACGCGATTAATAAGAGATTTATTAGAGCATAAACATTCCATTCTGTGGATCTCAAGCAGCCCGGTAGTGTAGCGGCCAAGCATAGCGGGCTCTGGACCCGCTGACGAGAGTTCGAATCTCTCCCGGGCTACCAAAATCGCTACGTTTTGGCTACAATTCGTATGCTAAACTGCTACAGTTTGCGCGTACGTTCCTGCCTATATGCTTACATTCTGATTTCTTTCTCTAGCCAAGGGATTTTCTTTTCTCCGTGTCTCCAGAATACATCAGTAAATATGTAATGAAACGCCAGTCCTCTCCATTTTCCATACCTTCTGTTAAACTTCGCTGTTATCTCATCCGCGGGAACTAGCTTCTTGTTGAACATTACTCTTGAGAGTATTTTCTGTTCCCATAACTTACCCTTTAAGTCAAAAATGTCATATCTTCTCAAGTACCCGCCCAGAATGATTTGTGCCGTTGATGGTCCCACTCCATACAGCTTCATAAGTTCCTGTTTTGAGTCTTCAGTATTCATCCTCCTCAGTTTCAACTCATCTATTTCTCCGCGTGCAAAAGCTTCCGACACGCGTTTGATCATTTTGGCTCTGTAGCCGACTTTCAAAGCTCTCAACTCTTCTTCGTCAACCTCGGTCAAGTCTTCTGGATTCCAGTAGGCAAACAATTTCTTGCCGTCGAATCTCAGTTTTGAACCATAAGCATTGAACAAGTTGTTCACCATTTGAATGGACCTTCTGACTGTTGCATTCTGCAGAGCTATTGAGATTATCATGAGCTCGTAGAGGGAATTCGCACAATTGACCCTCATTCCTCTCCAACGTTTAAACACTCTTTTCAGAAACTTGTCATTCTTGAATTCCTCAAAGAATTCTGAAATGTCCTCGTTGAAGCCATATCTCCAGTTTAGTTCTTCCATAACCCTCTCCATCACGACAGGAATAGGTTTGTTCTTGGAATAGACTGTCAGTCTAATCTTGGGTTCGTTGACAACACCCCTGCTTTCCATTTTTAACCCAAACAATCTTCCACCCAAATTCAGAGTCTGCCACATCACACTCGGTTGCCACTCAAAGTCGGGAGTGGGAAAATAGTGAGGGACATACACCGTGCCATCAAAGTTGAAGGGCGGGATCGGCTGGACGACAGTCTGCGCGGATTCCATTCTAACCTCTCCTGCTTCCGCTCTAATGTCTAGAGCAACCTAATTATAATCTTAACTTGACATGTAGAAAATAAGCCTGAAGAACGGTTTTCGGCTTTTCCAAATGTCTAAGATCTGTCTACAGTGTCTAGCGCGCGCAGACAAAAGTTTAAAATACTGAGGCTTTTTCTTCCCAAATGTGGTTTGTATGAGGCTTTTAAAGCCTTCCAAACTGAATCATAGCGACACTGTTGGAGTGATAGCCCCCTCCTATCCAGTCTTGCCTTTCAAAGAGATGTACCTTCAAGGTATTGCGAATCTCAGGAATTTTGGTTTCGAAGTGAAAGAAGGCAAAACCGTCAAGCTTCAATATGCTGGTTACATGGCGGGAACCGACATTCAAAGAGCTGAGGACATCAACAAGATGTTTGCCGATAAAGAGGTGAAGGCGATTATTTGCGCCACGGGCGGGCAGGTCGCAATTAGAACTTTGCGCTACTTAGACTTTGATGTGATAAGAGCTAATCCTAAGATTTTCTGTGGAATGAGCGATATCACAACCTATCACGTAGCTTTCCTAAAGAAGACTGGTCTCGTTGGTCTTCATCAGACCGACGTTGTTTTCGGTTTCGGAGCAGACATGAAAAGCAAAGAAGCTAGGTACGAAATGGACCTTTTCTTTAAGGCAACTAGGAACGCTGAACCGCTGGGGTTACTGCCAGCGTTCACAGAGTGGGAAGTGTGGCGAGAGGGCGAAGCCGAGGGCAGATTGTTCGGTGGAAACGTGCCGAGCCTACAGTCGCTGCTTGGAACACCGTACTTCCCCAAGCTGAACGAGGACATCATTTTCTTCTGGGAGGCCATGACACAACCGTTGGATCTGCTCGACCAAAGGCTAGTCCAATTCAGAGAGGCCGGACTGTTTGACAGAGCGAAAGGCATGCTAATCGGCAAGATCAGAGGCGAAGAACCTGACCCAACAGGCAAAAAGACCACGAGGATGAAGGATATGACGCGTGAAGTCAAGAGAGCCATTCTGGAAATAACGGAAGAATTTGATTTCCCGATCATCGCGGGTATGGATTTTGGCCATTACACCCCTAATTTGCCGCTGCCAATGGGGCTCAAGGCAAACATGAACACCGATGGCCCAAGGGTCTGGATAAATGAATCTTACGTGAAATAGTTTCGGAATTTGATTAAAGCAGTTTCATCAAGTTTTGTTAGCATTCTATTCCTTTCCTTCTTCTCCAGTTATTTTTCAACTGCGAAAATCTTTTCCCCTCTATTGAGAGGTACAAGTTTCTGACTAAATCATCCATCCTCCTCTTTAGCCAGTGGTGTCCTTGCTGGCTAACTGCTCTTTAGCCTGTTCTACCTGACCAATGAAATATTTTATGGTTAGTCAAAGAGAAGCCCAATGCGCGTTCGTGGTTAAGTAGTGTAATAGATTAAACGTAATGCATTTAATAGTTGCTGGACAAGATCCCTTGTTAAGGGAATGGTTAAAGATGATAAACAAAAATCTTGTGGGAAGGTGTGGGCACTATTGTGGTGCTTGCTCTATCTATCGAGCATGTCAGGATAGGGGTGAGTTGTTAGAAGTGATGGAGAAATCGCGTCCTGCTGACAGAAACCTTTACTGTAGGGGCTGTCAGGTAGTAGATGAAACTTGTTGGCCTTATAATCACTGCAAAGTACGCGAGTGCTTAGATACGAAAGGGCTTGATTTTTGCTACGAGTGCGATGAATTTGAGAACTGTGGATGTGAAAAATGGAAAAGGTTAGCAGAAGGACACGCCAAAATTGGGATGAACCTCCGTGAGAATTTGCTGTTCATCAAATCTGAAGGAGCAGAAAAGTGGCTAGAAAAACAAGATAGAAGATGGAGATGCCCATCTTGTGGAAAGCCGATTAGCGAGGAAGAAAAATGTTACCAGTGTGGTACGCAACTACGCTAAGGTTCTCACTAAAAGATAGCGAGTTATTAGCGAAAGAACCATTCAGCGAGGAGGCTTGGTAAAAGCCGGGGTGAGCGGATAATGATCGTGGGAAAAGGCAGATATCACTAGGTTTGGCGGTCTGCTACTATCCGTCTGACTGTCAACTGTCGAACTTGTCACTAGTTATGATGTTTTGAGAATGCTTGCCGCACAGCTATTGGATCTAGTAAAGGCAGCCTAGAAAAAATGACTTCTTTCACCGAAATATTGGACTGATCAGAAGAGAATCGAGCCCTCGCCTATTGGCACGAAAACATACTGAATCACTCTTCATCAAAACAGGGGCAGTCTGGCTACAAACTCGCTACGAATAACCCCTGAACTATAGCGAAGTCAAGAGTGTGAACAAGTGCATGAACCTACCCCGGGCTACCAGAACCTTCTTTTGTAAAAGAGACTTCACCAAGAAAACCATCCTTCGGCGAGTTGGAGCCCTCTAGACGCCTGATTGCTTCTTTTATGGCATTTCTGCCGACTTTCGAGATGTTTAAGCCCAGCTTCTTAGCCTTTCTGAGATCCTCCTCGTCGATTCGCGCGCGTTTAGACTGTTTGTTAAATGGTTGAAGGAGCGTGGGGAGTGTGCTCGTTGTGAGCTGGGTGGGTTTGCCAGCGGTCTTCAGGCGGCAAAGGCAGCCCAGGATTTCACTTTCTTAGGTCCAGTTTCTATCGTCAGATTCGAAGAACGCTAATTGGGGCGCGTCCGAACTCGGTCTGAACAGCCGTCTTGAGTTAAACTTATTCATCCGCAGTGCGCAGACGGCTACTCAGCCTTACTCAATATCGATTCTAGGACTTCATCTGAGAGTGTCCTGCCATGCAGGTACCTTCCCTTGGCCTCCCAGTTGCCGATTTTGGTCTCCTTGACTGGTAAAGGAGATGCCAACTGCTTTACATCGCTAAACGTTACAGCCATCTCCCATCCATTCTCCCGGCACATGGTCCTTTCTTCCTCGCTCATCTCATCGAGCCCTTGGATCCTGGCGACTGTTCCGTAGCCTATGATAGAATCGGCCTGCCCAACCTTCCGAAGAAATAGCACGGCTGAGCCGGGCTTCCACCCCTTGACGGTAATCATCCCTGTGTAGTATTTCTTGACCTCAAACACCTGCCTGACCCACTCTTCCGTTTTAACTCTCATAATATGGTTCTTACCACTCAACACGCTCACCTCAGTGGGAGTTGGTTCGACTGCCTAAAAATTTTGCTATAAGAAGCGCGTGGGCATAAGTGTGGATAATCCTGTCCCATCGTAATAGACGTGTTAAAAATCTTGTTCAAAGAGGCTTTTCTCTAGAGGAAAATTAACGCAAATCATGTAGCTCCAAAGAATAATTCAGCAGTTAGGCGCGTACGGATTCATCATGGCCATGGAACCCTCTTTTGCTGTAGTGGACATCAAATACCATCAGTCTTCTCACTGTTAAACCTCCGAATGAGAAGCGTCTTCATGGTATTATGTTTGTATCAGAATTAATCGTATTCCTGTGCTATGGTCATCATGTTAGTATGAGGGTTAAAATATGAGTTTTTTGACAAAGGCTTCATACAATACCATGAGTGTGCCCCTGTACTCTAGACTCCAACTCTTCGCTATTGCTCTGGCTTCCTTATCGTCGAGTATCACCATCATTTCTTCATCCCTTGCCAAGGTCAAGGCTCCAGCCTCACCAAGACCGATCCCAGTTTCACTGATCAAACTCTCTATCTTTGCGCTTTGTTCTCGAGTTAACTTAGCCACCTTGATCCAACCTTCATCGATCGCTCCCTCTATCTCTAAGGCATCGAGTGCCCCACGCTCTTTCCCCCTATCAACACTCTCAACCTTCACGAATGGAGGGATGAACACAGTATCGTACAGGTCTCTCAATAGTCCAAGCCTCCCGATCTTAGCCAACGCAACGACGGTGATGTGTTCGACGTCTTTTTTTACCAATCATCTTAGTTGCGGGAACCACGGCATCTTGATTTCCGTAATTTGCTAAGCTACGGGTTTGCTCGTTTGCCCCCACCCAACGACTAGAAATCAATGCAGCCCGAGAGAGCTGTTCTTTATTTTTTGGGTATTTTACTGAAAGGTGGATTAGAGGCTTGGAGACATCATGCTCCCATTTATAGTCAGCTCCTAAGAACGCACAAATAGCCTTCAAAGCAAACTCTATAGATGCCCCAAAAGAAGATACGCATTCGGGGTATCTGAACTCGCGAAAAAATTCTTCCTCTTCTCTCAAGTAGATTTTTGCCTTATTTGAATACGAATGCTTTGCGGCAGCTACATACGTATTTTGTTGGGACTTTGCCTAGGCCTTATGATAGGTCTGTGGTATGTAACACGTTTATGATTGATCAGGGGGATTCTGGAGAAGACTTTGGAGTTTGCGCCTGGAGAATGGTTGCTGAGCAGCTACGTAGCCACAGGAATAGAAAACGTTCCGATATTTATTAGGGCAGACAACGCAGAAAAAGAATTAGAAAAGTTCTTGAGCCACACAACTGAGCAGTTAGGACTAGAACATTAAACGCCTAAAACAAAACTAGAGGTCCCGCTTCAGGTGTTTCTCTTCCACGATTTGATTAAGTGTATATGCCAAGATGCTTCTTAACCAAGTTCCTTTGCGGCTTTTTAGGAGTTCTGAGAAGCCTTCGAGAAATTCATAGAGCTTTGATCAACTAGGTTCGAGAGCTTGTTAAACAATTAAGGCAGATCGAATCGTAGCTGGCTAAGTCTTTAGGAAAAATGTGTTGGCAAATCTGAATTGACAGACCCGTTAGCTTTTAGGGGTTTTTCACTTTGCGATTGTTTCCATGAGTTTTTTGATTCGTTTCTTTAGGGATGCGATTTCGCTGTGGCTTATTCGGTACTCGGTGCCTGTGATGTTTCTCCATGTTTGGTTGATTCTTTCTTTCCTTTTGATTTGTAGGAATAGTGTGGTTAGTCTTGAGTTGATGTGGGAGCGTAGGTTGGCTTTATGAATGCTCTGGTAGAATCTTGATGGGTTTATTTGGTCATAGGAGTCCAGTATCAATGCTATGACGTCGATAAGGTCTTTGTCTCTCAGCGGGATGAGCTTCATGATTAGGAGGTCTTCTATTGGGGAGATTTGTGCTTGTAAGGACATGTGGGAGTTTTCCTCAAAGTATGTGGTTATTTTTCTTTTTTGCAAATTTTGGAAGAAGTCGGGTGTTACGGGGTAGTCATATCCGGTGGTTATGTCATGGACTTTGTCTATGCTCATGTGGAGGTCTATCCATGTTTCATTTAGTTTCTTTGATCCAGAGAGCCAGAATTCGCCGCTTTTGTATTCGTAGTTCATGTAGTGGAGGAAGCCTTTCATCTGTCCGAGGCCTTCGCGGATTGTCACGAAGTCTAGGTCTTTGGTGAATCTTCTGGGCTTTGTATAAGCTCTGACGGCGTAACCTCCGATTAGCACGAGTTTGAGGTCCCATTCTTTGGCTTCTTCAACAAGTTTCTTTAGGTCTTGTAGGCTTATTCTTTCTAGTTCAATGTTTGACGTCACCGGATGGATCACCTTAGTGGACTAGGTCTTGCACGATTTTCTTGGGCACGTGAGTTGGGAGAATTATTTCTAGGCTCCATTTTTTTTCCAGCGTCTTATATGTTGAGGTCAGATGGGTTAATTCTTTTACGGCGGTTTGTTTTTCGGTTTCTGATGTGAACATGTCTCTTATTTTTGTTTGTAGTTCGTTTACTCTTGGTAAGTAGTGGGTGCTGAAGATGGTTTTCGGTTGTTTTTCTTTTGGGGTGAACATTTCGAGAAGGTTCTGGGGGAAAATGTTTCTTTTGGCTTCCACGTTTAAGATTTCCAGTAAGCAGCCGATTTGCCTGTTCAAATCTGCTTCTCTGGATTTCTTAGCTAGTTTTTCCCAGTTGATTTTGTTCTTTCCGACTACAGCTGATGCCATCGCGTTGCTTAGTGAAGTTTCATTTTGTTCTTTTACCATGTTTAGGATCAGTCTTTCGAGGGGTTCAACGAATAGTCCGTCTACTTCGGATTTTTCTCTGAACTCTTCTTCGGTTAGTCCGTTTGTGAGGTTGACTACGTTTCTATACTTTTTGACTTGTTTTACGTAGGCTGGTTCTAGAGCTACGTGGGTTTGGGAGTCTCGTAGGTATGCGTACCATTTTGCGTAGTCTTCGTTTTTCACTTTGATGTCTGTTATTGCTGGGTAAACGTATTTTGTGTGTAGGAGAACGGCGTAGTCACCGGTTATTAGGTAGGCTAGGTGTTTGCCCATATACCTGATCTTTTCTAGAAGTGAAGCTTTGTCGTAAAGGGATGCTTGAACTCCTTCGGCGAAATGGAAGTCTTCTGGGCTGATTAGCTTGTATATTTTCTGTCTTTCGTCTAAGGGGTCTCGCTTGGTGATTAGGGCTCCGCTTTTCGTGAGTTCGCTGAGGGTCTTGAGAGTTGAGGTGTCGTTTAGGCGGAGGATTTTTTTGACTTCTTCAAATCGAATGGGGTTTTCATCCTTGTTAACGTAGAGGAGAGAGTATCTTGTCGAGAGCCATCTTGGCAGAGACTTCATCTTAATCACCTGAACAAATTGTTCATGTAATTATATTATATGAACAAATAACTCACATAAGTAAAAAGTTTTCGTTTTCGGCTACCCGAATGCTGAAGCGTTTGCTGACAAACAGTTCAGGGCGTGTGCTGCTGGTTCTGGTCCGGGATGGGCCGCTCTGCTGTGGATTGCTCGCTGAACGGGCTGATGTAAGCAGGCAGCATCTAAGCCGGCTTTTGCGGGCGTTAGAAGAGCATAACCTGATACGCCAGCGGACCCAGGGCCCCCTCAGAATTAACTGTCTCACACAACGGGGTTGGCGGTTGAAAGTGAAACGAGGCTGGAGCGCATCAAAGGGGTTATGGAGCGGATTAAGGAGTTGAGGGGCCGCCTCAAAAGGCGGGGTATGTAGGTTAAGGCTGATGCTGAGCAAAGCAGTTCCAAAGAACCACAACTACAGTCCGAACAAAAGGACAAAGGTTGGAGACATCGTCTTCGTACGCTACTACGATGCAGTGTTATTCAAAGACGCTCTAGCCACACATCTGTTCAAACCCATCGTTCGAGAAACCATAGGCTGGCTGGACTATGAAAATGCGGAGTACATACGCCTGGTTTGGGAAAGATACGCTGAACCCATCATAAGCGAAGAGTCAAGAATCAGAACAACCGGACTGGCCATTCGTAAAAGCGACATCATCAATATGAGGAGGCGGCCATTACAAAATTTTTCACGCTGGCTTTTATGTACAGCCTCAGCCTTAAAGTCTAGACGTCGAGTATGCGCTTCGGAAGGCGGAGCGAAAAACTCGGCCAAAGTAGAAAGCAGCAAGGGAAAACATCATGGAACCGCCTGAAACATCGAAATCCAGAGAGCAGCTCCAACAAACCTTCAACCAGCCGACGGCTATTAGCCAGCTTCAAACCATAGAGATAACGCACAGCCCACTAGGAAACAAGCTCCAAAAACCCATCGTGCTCGAACTACCGAAGCCTAGAAGCGCGGGTGAACGTAACCTCAGAGAATACGTGATCAACGCCTTCTCATGGAAGATGCCAGCCCTTATCAGCTTCACGCTGTACAATAACGCTGTCCTCGAATTGGCAAAACATCTCCTCAGACACTGCACCGGAAGCACCGCCACCCTCTACCAATACGTCTACGGAGTCCACAGGTTTTGCCGTTGGCTCCAACGCACACCAAACCAGCTCATAGCCGAATGCAGAGGACCCGAAGGAGAACCAATACCAAAAACCCTCGCCAAACACGTCAAGCTCCTCGACGACTTCATAGGCGAACTGCAAGCCCAAGGATTAGCACCAGGCACGATATCCAACCACGTGAAAGGCGTGAAAGCCCTCTACAGAGCCAACCAGCTTGCACTCGATCTTCCCTACCGCCTCACAAGACGAGTAATCTACAAGGACAGAGCACCCAAACCAGAAGAACTCCAACATCTCATCGACCTCGCCGACCTAAGAGAGAAAGTGATCATCTCCACACTAGCCCTAGGAGCCTTCAGGATCGGAACCCTCTGCAAACTACGCTACAGACATGTACGCAAGGACCTCGAGCGAGGCATCATTCCTCTCCACATACACGTAGAAGCAGAAATAACCAAGGGAAAGTACGGCGACTACGACACCTTCCTAGGAGAAGAAGCAGTAGAATACCTCAAAATGTACCTCGCAGAAAGGCGAATGGGAAGCCGAAGAGGATGGATCCCGCCAGAAGAAATCCACGACGAATCCCCACTCATACGCGACGAGAAATCCGTAACCGTCAAGCCGCTAACGCCTGGAAGAATCCACAGCATCCTACACACCCTATACAAACGAGCCGGCCTCATAAGAAACAAAAAAAGCCGACGGTACAAGCTCAGGGCGCACAGCATACGCAAATTCTTCCGCACCCAAATGGCAGCCTTAGGCGTCAACACCGACTACATCGAGTACATGATGGGACACAAAATCAGCAGCTACCACGACGTCCAAATGAAAGGCATCGAGTTCCTACGCAACGTGTACGCCGCATCCGGCCTATCCATCAAACCAAAAACCCGCGTGTCCAAAATCGACGCACTTAAAGAGATCATACGCGCTTGGGGCATGAACCCCGAGCAAATCCTCGCTAAAGAAGCACTATCACAACCACACAGAACATACACAACACCCCACGAAAGAGAAGAACACCAAGTCAAAACCCTAGCCTTAGCATTAAAAGAAACAATCAAGAAGGAGTTGCTCGCAGAAAAGGTATAAAATCATGCATATGCGCTGGTTTTTCCCGGGCTACCATTCTCAAGCTATAGTTTATGCTGCTTTGAGTATTCCGCTTGTTATCGATGCTAGACTCGGAGAATTAAGTCACAATGGCCTGTTAATACTTCTCAATACTGCCCAAGAGTTAGGCTCTGCAAGATTTTCACAGACCTTCCGTTGGAACCCGACAAACCTATAGAGTTCGGAGTAAAAGAATTTTGTAAAATGTAAGTTATGCGCTGAACATTGCGAGGCAGGCGCAATTTCTGTGGATGATGAGCCAAGCTTCGAAACAGCATGCCGATCTAACAATTCGGGAGTGCTAAAATGGTATGTTGATGTTAAGCGGTGCTATCTTTACTGGTGTGAAAACGGTATAAATTGCTCAACATGCATTAAAGTCTGTCTATATATCGTTGCATCAGCAGAAAAAATTGACCTTTCATTGCCGAATATCTAGTAGAAATTTACGGTTACAATTCAGTTTTTCTCGTTTTTAACCCCGTGCGCAAATCTCTCTCGGTCCATCAATTGTGGGGTGTCATAAGATTTTATCTGGTGGGAAGAAGGTTCACTCTAATGGAATCAATGGAAATGACACTTTTAATCATTCGAAAAGCAACTTTTTTTGACTTGGCTGAAGCTTACTCTTTAATCCATTTCCAGTTAAAACAATTATAGCTTTATCACCCTTAGATGCCTCTTTAGCTTTAAGCTGTTTTTGGTACGCGGCGTAAGCAACGGCTGAACTTGGTTCGACGAAGAAGCCTTTTCTAGCAAGCTCTATGAAAGCATTAGATATTTCATGTTCTTCAACCATCACAGCGTCGCCATTCACTTGCTTCAGGTTTTTAACTACAATGTCTAGAAGCGGAGGGTTCGTGCTCACCAATGCGTCGGCGATTGAAGTTATCCTTTCAGGCGGAGTGTAGCTTAAGCCTTTAAAACGATGATATAAGGGTGAAACTTGCCGTGTTTGACAAGCAACTATTTTTGGAAAAGCATCAATTAAACCGGATTTTTTCAAGTGTTTAAACCCGTCTATGACACCTAAAAGCAGGGTTCCAGCAGACACTGGCAAATAGATGAAGTCTGGAAGTTTCCATCCGAGCTGTTCTGCTAACTCGTAGGCGAGGCTTCGTATGCCATCTCTGAACAGTGGATGCAGTATGTGTCCAACATAGAATTTTCCTTGTTCAGATTTCTGCGCTTCCGCGGCAACCTCGCTTCTGCTACCTGAAACTTTAACAACTTCTGCTCCATAAAAGAGGATTTGGTTAAACTTTTGTCCAGAAACATGTTCTGGGACGTAAATTTTAGCTTTCAGTCCTGCACGAGCAGCATAAGCGGCAATAGATGCTCCAGCGTTACCAGAAGAA
>JAYEKF010000022.1:0-14292 GCA_034660895.1 Thermoproteota archaeon
AAAGCCGAGTTTGCTTGCAACTTCAATCGCTGGATTTCCCATACCCACCCTTAAACTCATAGATAACACCAGCTCATCCCGTTTCATTTTTTCTAAAACATCTTTTCCGCTCATAATACCGCCAACACAATTCGTATTTGAGAACCATCTTTATACTTTTTCATTTAATAGCGGTAAATGTGTACAACATCAATTAAGTACTAAGGCATTAAGTATGTGCCTTCATCTTGGAGCAAAAAAAGTTATGAAATAATTGGCACGTATTATTTTATATTTGCAAGAAGAGCTGATACACCACTTGCTGCAAGCACCAATAATTCGAATATTTTGTACGCTTCAATCATGTCGCTGGCAGCATACTCCACGTTCAATCCATCCACTCTGTTAACTATAGGTAACAGCTCTGCAGCGTCTGCGAAGTGACTTGCCATAAAAGTTACACCTATTTTCACCGGTTTTTTCGCTATCAGCAGTTTAACTTCATTTTTTCTAAAGTTTGCTACCGCTCTTTTAACAGCTTCTTTTAATTCTTTCTCAATTTTTACCATGCTAAAACTTCTGGCTGAAACCCTGCTCAAAGAACGCTTTAACGCTACAGTTTCAGCCCATGGTGCATACTGCTTAACATCCCCCTTTAGAAGTTGAGCTTCACCAGCAACCAGTATAACAGCCACATCCAAATCTCCTGCTGCATAAGCGTTTAAAAGAAATTCACTCACTGCAACCCCATTCACTTCAACCCTATTAACGCTTCTACCACTGTAAGTGTGATCGAATGTGGATTTTGCAGTTCCAAATTTTGCATGGTACCCAAGAAACAAAGCAACATCGCATCCTTTTGCTCCAGAAACCATGCTAACCGGTCGAGGATAACCCCGGATAATCTCCACATATTCAGGTAAATCATCAACTAAAAGGTTAACCATAGGTCCATGACTATCAGCAATAACAATTTCGTCAAACCCGTTTTTATTCAGCTCTTCTGCCACAATTAATGTGACTTTCGTAGCAATTTTCCTTGCTTCATCATACAATGTCCCTTTCAAACTTAAGTGGCCAGGAATAACAATATATGGCATACCTTCCAAATCAACAGAAATAAAGGCCTTCATAGGGTTCACTCAACATGAATCCCTAAAAGATATATTAAAGAATTTTGATTTGCAAATTAGCTTTAATAGCCACGTGGAAAGCAATCAGAGTGAAAACTTCATTGCGTTTCAAAATAAAAAACGAACTGAAAAAGACAGACTACAAGACACTCACAGAATTTCTCAAAAATAACTCAAATGTTTCGATTGAACTTTTTCCAGGTGTAGATTTGGAGTTTGTATCTGTTAGTCCTGTTATAGTTGCTGTTGAAAGTTTCGGCTACAAGATAAATACAGAAATATTGTTTAAGCAGCCGATAGGCTTTCAAGTTTATAACAATTTAAAGCTCGACGACGACGTGCGTAGTAGTTTAGCGGTAAATCGTAGAAACTTCAAATTATCCAAGACCGTTACGGAACCAACTGATCTCGAAAAGGATCTGAATATGATCCTGAAGACCGTAGAGCGAATTGTTAATCACATGTTTAACAGGTTTGGTAGAGTAGTTGAACAGACCTTCACGCTTAACTCTGAATGGTTAGATACACAATTGGAAATGATACTTAAAAAAGAAGAATTGGAAAAAAGAAGTGAAACTCCGAAACCTTTTGGCACAATTCATGTAAAGAGTTCAAAAGAAGCTAATGAACGTGCTGGTGACTTGATTCCGTTGTACAAAGAACACGACAAAACATATTTGTATGATGCTAAACGAGTGTATTTTCTTCTACCGCATGATTTTGTAGCTAATTTGCTTCGTTGCGATGAGGCTACAATGGTAAGGGAAGAAGAATTCGACAAAAGAGGTAAGGCGGTTCTGAGAGATCTGGTGTACAAGAAACGCTTGAGGAAACATGAGACGTTGGATGGGATCGTGTGCTACTACGGTCTTAACGAAAAAACTCGACGGTATCTAACGAAACATCTTAAGCATAAAACTTCTCGTTTCTAGACACGCTATTTCTAAGTTTCTAATCAAAATCCGCGTGCTAAGTTCAATAAGCAATTTATTATGAGTTGAGAAGGAACCACAATGAAGGCACATCGGCTTGACGAAAGGATTTTTGCTGACACAAATGGGCAAGGCAGAGGAAATGTTGGGGCGATACAACTGCCGAACTAAACTGTTATGATTAATCCAACGATGTTTCTATCCACCGCAGCAACTTTCAGAAAATTGCGTGCGCCGCTAAGTATTTTAGGCATTTCTACTGTTTTGCAAGTGCTTGCTATTTGTTGTTTCTTAGAGATTTTTTGAGTTCAGCTATGTAATCCACGAAAGTGTATCCTTCCTTCGTTTGGTATTGACGGCCGTATTTTAGGTGGAGTTTCTTCAGAACAGTCTGCTCCACTACACAAGCTCCAGAACCGAGAAAATTGTGGAGGCCTTCGAAAAAAACATCGATTTTTTGAGGGATTTCTTTAGGCTCTAAGCGTTGATCGTGTTTCAGGTAGTTATAAATTACATGAGTAGCGTTTTCTCCGAAAATCTGTTTCAGTTCACCGTCCACCGTCTTTAGGAGCGCTTTTTCAAATTTACGTCCAGACTTCATTGTGGAACCTCCATTTGCATTTCCACAAACGATTCAGACAACTTAACAGTCTCCAAACCTTTCTCATTGTATTTTATTTGATTATTAAATAAGCTTTTTAAACTTGATACCACCGCGGGGCTGTGTGCGCTTGGATTAAACAGGAATAAAGCGGTTGCATTTTTCGCCGCTAAAATCTCCAGTGCGTACCGCAAAAAGTTGTATGTTTCCTTGAAACCTATCGAAAAAATCAGTTCGGACAAATTGCTGAAAACAACGCTGAAGTTGCTGTAAGGATACGCTTCAAGCGTCCTGCTTAACGTATCAAGCAGTAGTGAAGTGTTATTCGCTGGTAGCAGAATTTCATTCTCTGAAACATCAGCTTGAGGAACTGAAATGCCTAACGTCAAAATGAAAAGTCGAACATTTTTCTTATTCCTTAAGTCTAGATGCAGGCTGCTTCCTTTTCTAGTGAACACAACTGTGGGCTCTGTGTTGGCTAAGGATTCGGTTATAAAATCTTTGACAATGTTCTCGTAGTCGGACGCCGGATCAAACTCACATAAAATGTTCTCTCCCACAATTTCTTGGTGGGTGCGCCCTAAAACTCTTGAAAACTGATCTAAATGTTCAAGTAAATCCATAGATTTCGTGCTGAGAAACTTGAATTTCTGGAGCAAATTTTCACTTAAGTTTTCTGCGTCCACCGCTCTTAATTCAATTAAAAAAGGATCCATGAGTTGCTCGCTCGCCTCTTTCAAATACGCAAAATACCTTTCCTTTTCTTCTTCAGTCCTTAGAAAACTTAGATCCCCTAGATCGAAAAGATCCCTTTCATGTTTGTACCCCCTCTTTTTTGTGTCAGCTTTGAGCCACGCCCAAAACTGTATAAGCCCTTCTTCGTCGAGAACATCGTTGGGAACATAGGCTTCTGATAAGCTCATTAGGAGCAGAGATCCTTTGTTTTCGTGTTTTTCAACGTCGATTCCACACTCCTTTAGTTTCGTCCTAACAGTGTCTGCTTCTTCATCTGGATATACGTAAACAACTTTATCGCCGCGGAGCAACCCCTTCTGAACGTAAGGCGAAAAAATTGACATTTTATCTATTTTTGAAGAGTAAAAGAGAACTAGGTGTTCCCCTTCGCTGATTAATGGAGACCGGCGTAATGTGTCAAAAAATTCTTCGAGAACCGTTACCTTCTTAAAGCAGTAGGCTATGACAGCAAAATAAAATCCGTTAAGCAAATAGCCTGCTTCAACCGTTTCAAACCCAAAATGTCGTATTAAACCGTTGAAGATTATTAGCGTGGAGCCAACGCTCATCCAGCACGCTCCAAGCCACGTTAACGCGTCTGATGCTGATTTCTCCGTGCGTTTCTGCCCAGATAAAATAAAAAGAGTACAGGGATATGCTATGAATATAAGAAAGGTTACCAACAAAGCAGTGAGGTACCATCCTTCGTAAACTGGGATGTAAACGGTTCCCCCAAAAAGGTTTGGGACTTCTTGTGTTTGCCAAGGTGTGAAAACCCAAGTTAGAATCAGAACAGAGATTATGTATCCCTTATAGACATAAGAAAGAATGGGCAGTTTCCCAGAGAAGAAAGATTTCCGTGAAGGGTAATACAACGTTAATGCAGCGTGTTCCACCGTAATTGCTGTGATGAACACAGCTGAAAGACCGATAACCGATGCATATGGGGCTATCCACAGCTCGTTGATTAGATAGTTCTTAGTCATGTCACAAAAGACCACCAAAGCGGACGCTGAGAACGCGACTGTTAAAAGTATTTGAGCTGTTTTAAAGTACGGCGTTTTTTGGCGGAGAATAGAAACTATTAGGACAGCCAGAGTCGCCATGAAAACCAAATAAAAAAATAACTGTATCATTTCGTGTTCTTCCGAAGATTGTTTTAGAACATTGAGAAGGGTACAATTTTTAGTCCATTTTCATTTATTATTACATCATGGTATTTCCGACTGTGGCCTGTTCCCCTGATCTTTCTTATCATGAATCTTGTTTTTAATTCGGAGTCGCGGATAACGTTTTCTAAGGTCATTACGGAGTCGGCGATGAATTCTTCAATTCCAAGCCCAAGAGTTTGTGAACCCGTTGGTACGCTACACGTCATTATTGTGGTGCAGTTGAGTTTCTTCAGGATTTTATAGAATAAGTGCATGAGTGTTCGGTACTCAAATTTTTCTTCGCAGGCTGAAAGAAACGCTGTTAACGAGTCTACAACCAGCCGTTTCGCTTGTATGCTTTTTATAGCGTTTAACACGAACTCTATGTTTGCGTCCAATCCAGAAGCTTTCATAGCTTCCAAGCCGATTACTTTTATTTTGTTTTCATGTTCCTGCTTGTTTAAGTCGAATCCAAATCCTAACATATTTCTTTTCAATGTTTTTTCGTCTTCTTCGAAGGTAGCGTAAACCCCATTTTCCCTGTGATGGACAGCTCCATTGTAAATGAATTGTGTAGAAAGGATTGTTTTACCGCTTCCTGTGTGTCCAGCTAGGAGTATGATATCCCCTTTTAGGAACCCCCCTTGAATTAGTTGGTCTAGGCCTTCTACGCCTGTTTTGACACGTTCATTCATTTGGTTGGTGCCTCGTGAACACTGTAGTTTTAGTGAGTTTGTTGGATATGTAGTGGTGGGGACCGATGTTAGTATATTTTTTATGAAGTGTGAGTATGGATTTAGGATTTTGATGGTTGTGTGAACTTTTTGTGTTAACAGCGTAGACAGGGAGGTTTTTTGCGCAGTTAAATCGTTGTTTCTTCTTTTTGTTTTGGTTCAGCTATGCTTGTTTCTGGTTCTGTTTGCTAATGGATCAGATGAGAAAAACAACATAAACCAAGTGAGAATTGATGGTGGTTTTGTGGTGGGCCGGGGGAGACTTGAACTCCCGACCTTTCGGTGTCTACAGGAGTCGAGGGAGATTCTCTGCCCAGTATTTAAATAATTCCTGGACTACACCGCGGTATATTCTATATGGATTATTCCCTTTTTTCCCTTCCTTCCACGCCCTTCACCAATGATCGGCTTTCTGAAGTTATCCAGCCCAAGCGTCTCACACTGACACCGCCCAAACTCTTCTACCCTCTCTTGTGGAGAGTTACTCCACGCCTTATACACCCGCTGAGTCCTAACTCTCTTGGTCTGGCTCCTGGGTGTTCACAGCAAACGCTGATGTAGTTGCCCCCACCGTTTGTATTACCTCATCTCCTCGTGAGGTCTCCTTTGGCATTAGGTCCTTGAGATCTATCATTGGTATCTTTCTCAACTCCTTTATCAGCCGAACGCTCCAACCATGCTGAGCTACCGGCCCACGCGCCAAAATTAGTATTTACGTGATTTATTAAAAGCTTTCTAGAAGAAACTCTTTAATCAGATGCAGAACAGTTTATTACCGGGCCCGTAGCCTAGCCAGGATTAAGGCGCCGAACCATCCATAAAAATGGTGCGTAAGCCTTCGGAGCCAGAGAGCAGGGGTTCAAATCCCCTCGGGCCCGCCACAAGTGAAAAAAGCATGCCGTCAATTAACCCCTACGCAAAACTCCGTGAAGAATGTAAAATTGCTCTAAAAGATACCATAAACAGATTGTATCCAGGGGTTTCTGTTCCCCCCATCATGCTTGAGCGTCCTCCAACTCCAGAGTTCGGTGAATTAGCCTCCGCTGTCTGTTTTGAATTTGCCAAACAAACCGCAACAAAGCCACGTGAGTTGGCAGAAAAAATTGTGAAGAGCGTAGATTTATCGCAATTTCTACTTGTTCGGTCAGTTGAAGCCGCGGGAGAGGGGTACATCAATTTTTACGTAAACTTTCCGAAGTTTGCCGAGTTAACTATAGAGTCGGTTAGGGAGTTAGACATGGAATATGGTTACGTGAAAACCATCAATCCCAAGAAAATTATTGTTGAACACACCAGCGTAAACCCCCTTCATCCAATCCACATCGGACAGGCGAGGAATCCAATTTTGGGCGACGCCATTGCACGCATCCTGAAAGCTCGGGGGCACACGGTTTTTCGGCATTACTACGTGGACGATGTTGGCCGTCAAACCGCGGTCATCGCATACGGATACAAAAAGTTGGGCGAACCTGAAATAGAGGGTAAACCTGACCGTTTTATCGGCAAAATCTACACTTTAACGAGTTGTATAGTTGAGATTCAGCAACTGAAAAAAGCGATTGAAAACGCAAAAAAAGGGTTGCCCACCACAGACGAAATTTCCGCGCTGCAAAAAAAGCTTGACGATTGGATGACAGTTGCAGCTGAACTGAAAAAACTGTTCCCGCAGCTTTTCAACCAACTTCTTAACGAAATCAGCAAAGATGAATATCCTGAATCGATGGTGAACAAGTTAATTCGGGCGTATGAAACTGGCGAGGAACAGACGAAAAAGCTCATTCGAAAAGTTTGCGAACGGTGCGTAGAGGGCTTTAAAGAAACCCTAAGCAGAATTGAAATTTTTTTGGACTCTTGGGATTGGGAAAGCGACATCATGTGGAGCGGCTCAGTTGCTCGTGTTCTTGAGAAACTGAAGGAAACTCCTTATGTGTTCCAAGTGGGGGGAATCCTAGAGTTCGACGCTGAAAAAGTGGCTCAGGGCTTCAAACTTAAGAAAGAGTTTGGTTTAAGAGAGGACTACGAGCTTCCATCTTTAACTCTTGTGAGGGCGGACGGCACCACACTTTATCCAACAAGGGATATGGCGTACAGCTTGTGGAAGCTGGAAAGAGCTGAAAAAGTAATCAACGTTATCGGAATGGAGCAAACCTTGTCTCAACGTCAAATGAAGCTAGGCTTGTACGCTCTTGGATGCGAAGAAGCGAAAAACCTAACTCACTTCTCCTACAATCTAGTCACGCTTCCCGGATACCGAATGTCCAGCCGTAGAGGACGATACGTCACACTTGACAACGTCGTAGACGAGGCCATTCAAAGAGCATACCAAGAAGTTTCTAAACGGTCGCCGTATCTGAACGAAAAGGAAAAACATAAAATTTCGCAGCTCGTAGGCATCGGAGCCGTAAAATACGCCCTTGTCGAAGTAGACCCAGCGAAGCCTGTGGTTTTCACGTGGGATCGAGTGCTGGATTTTGAGAAAAACAGTGCACCTTACATTCAATATTCACATACAAGGGCTTGCAGCATCCTGAAAAAAGCGGATAGAACACCCGAAAATCCCAACTATTCTCTTTCAACCCACCCCATCGAATGTGACATCGTTCTAACGCTATCCCGTTTTCCAGACATTTTTGTGGACGCTGCTGAGAACCTTAAACCCGATTTAATCGCTAACTTCGCTAACAGGTTAGCGGATAAATTCAACAAGTTTTATGCGACGTTACCTGTGATAAAGGCTGAACCGCTTGAGTTAAGCAACGCCAGACTTGCCCTCGTTGACGCAACAAGAATCGTGTTTAGAAACGCTTCAAAACTCATCGGGATTAAAGCCCCAGAAAAAATGTAAACGCTCAAACTTTTTTCTGCATCTGCAAAAAAGGTAATTGTTTAGTTAAGACGCTTCTTGGATCATCGCAACGGTGATTCTGGTTCCAATCTTATTAGTCCACACGTCAAGGTTTGGCGTGCCTAGGGGTATTCAAATCCGACTATTATAAAATGATTATCCTCTTTCCTTTAATTTATTTAGTTCACTTGGCATAATGTTTTTTGCGAGAACAATCTCAACTAATTTATAATTAAAAGTTAGAAACTAGTGTATGCACGCAGGGGAAATAGAAATGGACTCTGGAAAAGTTACAGAAAACGAAATAGAGGAAACTTTAGCTAAAACCCCAAATCTAATCGAAGAAGGACTAACTTTAATCGGAAGACAAGTTTCTTTCGGAAATCTCAGGGTTGACCTACTTTTCAGAGACAGATTCGGTGAAAATCTTATAGTTGAGGTAAAAAGGGGAACGATTAAAAGAGAGCATATTGGCCAAATCATGGAATATTCAGGAAGTTTACCAGACCAAAGACCGATGAGGCTGATGCTAATTGGAAATAGAGTTCCCCCTGCTTTTAGAAAATCATTAGACCATCACGGTATCGAATGGAAGGAGATAAGACCTGAACAAATTAAACCATTTCTCAAACCAGGAGTTGAAAAACCAGTTTATCCTCTCGATGCTGGAAAACTTTTTGAGAAATTTAGACAAATGTCAAGTTTCAGTCCAGGAGAAAAAATCTGGTTTGAAAGCACTAAACAATGGCATATTCTAAGGAAGCAAGCTAAGAAAAAATACGCAAAGATTTTTGACTCACGGAACATCCACATAATGACAAAAGAAGACTTCAAATCCTTTCTATACTTCAAAAATAATCTAGCTTGGACCAGCTTATATAGAAGAGGTTTAGAAGCCGCGGAAAGAATAGATGACCTTCGGAAAGCGATTGTTTTTCTTCAAGACGAATCTATCAATATACAAGAAAGAATTAACTCAATCTTACGGGGAAGCTATCATGTCAGAGGTATGGGAAAAAATATTGCTACAGCCGTACTTCACACATGTGATAAACAAGATAGGTATGGTGTTTGGAACAATGTTACTGAAAAAGCTCTTAAAGAGTTAGGTTATCTTCCTAGAAGAGTCTGGAACAATGGTCTATTCTACTCGAAATTGAGTCTGGAACAATGGTCTATTCTACTCGAAATTAAATGAAAAGTTAATCGAGTTAAAAAACGAATTAGAAACAGATTTAGTAATGGTTGATGTTTTCTTATGGTTTATTGTAAATAGAACAAAACTTCTAGGCATACCTTCTTACGAAGGAAAAAAAGAAGTAAAGTATAAAGAAAAAACAAGAGCAACTCCTAACGAAATTTTATCAAATCTCGAAAATTCACTGCGTAGATTTATTGAAACAAAACTCACTGAAATAGCAGGAGAGAGTTGGTGGAAAAGTAGAGTCCCCGCAGATATCCGAAATAATTGTAGTGAAAGAAAATGGAATAGAGAGAAGGCACATCCATGGGAAGAAGCTCAAGAGTGGCCGCTGATATATTATGCAGATTTCCTTGATTATATGAAAATAATTCTTAGAAGAGATAATTGGAAACAAATATTTAGAAAATATTTTATAGAAGAATATTTTGTTGAAAGCAGATTTAGAGACTTGAACCCCATTAGGGCAGACCTAGCCCACAATCGCCCTTTAACAGAAAAGCAGATACAAGTTCTAAAAAATTATAGCAAAGAAATTTTAAGATGCGTGCATAGGTCGTCGTAAGGCGCTATAAATTAAAGTTTTAACAAGAGATTTTATTCTTTATGAAAAGAAGCTTTCTCTGTTGTTCTTTTTTCTAGGCTTTTGGTATACTTATTCGTTGAAAATATCCCTAAAATGGGCTATTTTTCAAAAATCTTATTACGTACATCCTTTTTACAATTTTCATGGAAAAGAAAATAGTTGAAGCATCTTGTAAAACGATTCTGGTTAATATAGATTCTCATCCACTAAATTGGTGTATTTTTCCACACAGATTGGTCGCAAATGCTTACGTAGGTTGTCAGCACCACTGTGTCTATTGTTACGCTAGGTGGTATACTCGAAAAGACAGGTTACAGCTAAAATCAACGCTGCTGAAAAACTGAAACAAGAATTGAAAAAACGAATGGAAAAGGATAGACCGAAAGAACCTGTATGTTTGGGCAGTATTTCAGACCCTTATCAGCCGATAGAAAAGAAATATGAGATTACTAGGAAAATGCTTGAAGTCTGTGACGAATTAAGTTATCCTGTTTTCATTGTAACTAAATCTGACATAGTTATGCGTGATAAGGATATGCTGCATTTTAACTCTGAATCTTCGGTTGCAGGTTCTGACATCCATGTATTTTCCCTAGATTTAGGTTTATTCATATTTTACACCTCAAAATAAATGGAAAGATTATAGAATGTGTTTGGAACTGTAAGTAGAATATGGTTAATAACAACGGATGACAGTAACTTGCTTTTTCGTTGAAGTTTATGCGGTTCTGATATGCTTGTTTCTAACAACATAAAGCACCTCAGAAATTAGGCTCTACTATTGGTAGGTGCCGGCGACAAGGCTAGATAGAGAGAGGATATACATCATGGAGTATCACCATTACTGTCACCAATTTTTTTAATGTTGACTAAAGATTTTGATTTCTTCTTAGGATATTTAGCCAACATCTCTTGGATGAAGGCTTCAAACTCCTCTGTGGATTCAAAATAGACTTTCACATCTTTTATTCTAACCAATTTACCTCACCAAACATTTTTTAATTTTCTATTTTTCTAGCAAATCCCAGTTTAAATTTCGTTTTTTTTAATGGGTTTATGCCATGTAACTTTTATGCATTGCTTGATAAGAAAAGTTATTAACAAGTCGGAACAGCAAAAACAAAGAACAAGAGGTTTAGGTGAGATTGATATTAACAATACTCTTGCTTCTAGCAATCATTTTCTTAGCAGCCCTACTGATCACAGCATACGTTATAACCCCAATCATAAGTTGGCTGGTGATAAACCCGCTTGGAGGCGTAGGCCTGTTGGTTATCATCGTCATCCTAGCTTCTGCTCTGTTCATTAGAGAAATCCGAGGCTGAACAGGACGGTCTTGTAAGAAAAACATAAAGCAACCGCCATAAATTAATCAACACAGAAGGGTCAGAAGCATGCTTCAATACTCCACGGTTTTCAAGGATGAAACTAAACTTGACATTAACTACGTTCCCGCCCAACTACCACACCGAAACGCCCAACTCCAGCTGCTCAACCAATTCTTTCGCTGCGCCACCGAACAACCGGGGAAGATGTCCCAACGTGTGCTCATCGCTGGAAAAATTGGAACTGGAAAAACTGTGCTCTCTCAGATTTTCGGTTTTAACATTACTAAAAAAGCGGAAAAACAAAACATTAACCTCCATTATGTTCATGTGAACTGCCGAGAACGCAAAGGAAGCCTATTTCTAATTCTACAACAAATCATCCACCATTTTCACCCGAACTTTCCGAAACGGGGCTACTCCACTGAAGAGCTCATGCCGGTGCTCATGCAAACGCTTGACGAACAAAACGCTTACCTCATCTTAGCCTTAGACGAACTTGAATCTCTTATTCAAGGGGAGGGGTCGGACGCCGTTTACAAGCTCACTCGCATACAAGAAAGTCGGGCGGGACTTCCACGAAGGCTCTCACTTATCTGCATACTGCGCAATCCTGAACAACTAGAAAAATTGGATTCAAGTACAAGAAGCACTTTACAACACAACTTTATTTATCTCAAAAAATATTCCAAAAACGAGTTGTGCGACATTCTGAATCATCGAGTAAAACTTGCCTTTAAACCTGGAACGGTGCCGGAAGAAACCGTTTATTTGGCGGCTAAACTTGCTGCTTCAGAGGAAGGGAACGCCCGTTACGCTATTGAGCTCTTGTGGAGAGCAGGCAAATACTCCGACGCCTCCAAAGCTTCCCAAGTGTTGCCGGAGTCTGTTCGCAAAGCCGTTGTCAGCGTCTATCCAACGGTGCGGAAGGATTACATTTTTGAATTAAGCTTTCACCAGAAGCTTTTCTTGCTAAGCGTAGCAAGGCGTTTCCAGCAGACTTCATGCGCTTATGTTTCGATGGGGGAACTAGAGAAAGCGTACAACATTGTTTGCGAGGAGTTTGGGGAAACTCCACGCGGTCACAGCCAACTATGGAACTACGTGAAAAATCTTTCCGGCTTAGGTGTTCTTGACACCGAGCTTTCTGGGAAAGGCAAACGGGGTAGAACCACACTTGTTGGTTTGCCTTTTATCCCCGCTTCTGATTTGGAGCGAGAGCTAAGTGAAAACTTGCGTATGATGGAAGAGGGTGAAAGAAACTTTGAGAATTGAGGACGTTTTCTCCTCTAAAGGAAGAGTTCGAATTCTCCGAATTCTGGTGGAGATAGGTGAATTGAACGCTTCCGAAATCGCCCGCCGAGCCGGATTAAATTACGCGACAGCAGACCAGCACTTGAAAGTTCTGGAAAACTCTGGGTTAGTTCGACAGAGAAAGTTCGGAAGAATCCGCATGTACCGTTTTCACGACAGCGGTTTACGCGCTGAGGCGGTGAGAAAATTGATTGAGGTTTGGAAGAAAACTAGTAAGCCGGAGCCTAGGTAGGTGAATAGGTGTGTCAATGGTGGATGTGTCTCGTAAGCCTGAGGTTTTTCGTGAAGCCGTAGCGAGTGGGGTGATTCGGTTAAGGGCTGAAACCGTGCAGCGGATTCGAAGGGGACATGTAGCCAAGGGAGATGTGTTTACGGTGGCGAAAGTAGCGGGGATTTTAGCTGCGAAGAAAACAAGTTTTTTGGTTCCTCTATGCCATCCTTTGCCTTTGACAAATGTAGATGTAAAAGTGAAAGTTTTAGACGATGTCAGGGTAGGTGTAGAAGCGAATGTGAGAACTTGCGGTCGAACCGGAGTGGAAATGGAGGCTTTAGTGGCAGTTTGTGGAGGTTTGTTAACAGTTTGGGATATGGTGAAGGAGTACGAAAAAGATGAAAAAGGACAGTATCCAGTGGCAAGCATTAAGGACGTTAAGGTGGTTAAGAAAGAGAAAGAATCCGCTTGATATAAGCTTGGTCTAGCGAAGAGAGATTATTTTATATTTACCAGAATGTATTAAGTGGTTGTTGGCGGGTGAGTGGGACCTCCCACCCGTTCCGCCATATAAACCCCGGAGTTAGGGAGGTAAAAAAAAGTGGACAGTAGAGACATAAGTTTAACAGCAGTTTTTTCGGCTTTATACGTGGTTGTCAACGTTGTTCAGATGTTTTCGGTTGGTAATCCATTGGTTTCCGGTCCGGTGCAGTTGCGTATTGCGGATTGTTTGATTGCTTTGTCAGCGTTGTTTGGGTGGCCGGTGGCTTTCGGAGTGACAGTTGGATGCGTCGTGAGCAATGCTTTTAGTAACCTAATGTATTTTCTGGGGCCGATAGACATTGTTCTTGGACCCATTGCGAACTTCATTGCTGCGAGTGTTATCATTTTGTTAAGGAGGCGTCGTTTGTTGGCTTGTGCGGTCGGCGCTTTGCCTGTTGGCTTAATTGTTGGCGGATATTTGTGGCTTTTCTTTCCGTCGCCGGATGCTCTTGCGTTTATGCCAGTGTGGTTGGGGATGATAGTCAGCATTACCATCAGCAGTCTCATCGCTGTTGCAGTTATCGGTTATGGCTTGTTAGCTGCTTTAAGTAGACCAGATGTTGTCGAGTCTTTGAGGTCTCGTGGATTAAAAGTCTTAACAGAAGAGTAATTTTTGATTCTGCTTTGATTTGGGGTCCTCAATCGTCGGCGTTAGCCTAGCGGTCAGCTCGCTTGGAATGCGTAAATGTTATCAAGACAAGATGGATAATGGAAGACAGCGAGCGCGACGGGAGATGAGGGAGAAAACTAAGGTTATGCTATTCCTCTTTTTCTTTGGTGTGGTGACGTTTGGTTTTACAGTTGCCAGTTTAACGAGTTTCAACTTAATGGGAGCAGTTGGTTTCTGTTCTCTGTTCGCCTACACGTTGATTGCGTTTTTCTACGAATTAAGCAAATAGCGTGCATAGCTCAACGAGTGTTAGTTTTAGATGAAATAGGGAACTTTCCGTGCACACACAAGTTTGCGACTACGAAAATGGTTTTTACATGAACCTTTCAAGT
>JAYEKF010000023.1:0-14216 GCA_034660895.1 Thermoproteota archaeon
GTGTACACGTCGCCTCTTGGAAGACCTATGTCACGACTCATCTCGATTATGGCTGCAAGCCCCATAACTCCGTCTTTGGTACTCACAAAGCATGTTCTAGGTTCCTCTCTCAAAGCGTCTAGAACGCCCCTACGAGTGACGTTTTCCCCCAGTGTAATATCGTAGAAGTGGAAGTGGTATTGCGTGTGGGAACCTTTGACGGCGGCGCTGTATAGATCTGGTACAGCATCATGTATTACAGTTTTTATGTCGGGTGCGTGGTGGCTTGGAAGGTGGGCGGGTACAACCGTGTTCATGATCCCTCCGGAATCGGCTTTCGGCGGATCGGTTGCCCGACGCACCAGAAACATCCTGGTTTTCGGCACTTTAAAGTGAGTGTAGAAAGCGTGTAAAATTCTAGCTCCAGCAGTGGTGTTGCATGAAACCACCCTGCAATATCGATGTCCATCCTCCGCTTTTTTCAACACTTCATCGTAGTTACACTGACAAACAAAACTCAGACCAGCCACTTCATGTTTCTCGCCGCCCTCAAAAATCGCTTTTACGTTGTGTTTGTCGTAGAGCGCCTGCTTGTTTTTTGCTCCGAAACCTCCAGGTGCACAGTCGACCACCACGTCAACGGCCCCTTGTTTCAACAGTTCCTCCAAAGTTCCAGCAACATCGATTCCCGCATCCTTCATGTTCTTGATTCTTTTTTGGTCTGATACGCTGCAGTAAACTTGGTACCCCTTTTTCTGCGCCATTTGCACACGCCAATCGGCAACCACATCACATACTCCAACTAGCGTCATATCGTCTTGTACGTTAACAGCGTCTACAACTCTTTTACCTATAACACCATATCCGTTCACAACAACCTTAACTTTCGGGTTAGGCAAACTTCTCTCTCCATAACAACAAATGTTAAGTTTACACTTCTCTTGTCATATAAAAAACTTTCACACCATGAAGTTTTTTATGTTAGTTTTTCATTAATACTATTATTGGTGAGGACTGTGCACCCTAAAAAAAAGAGGAAAAGCATTGTTGACAGATTTTTCGGCGGTTCGTTTTTCAGCGACATCGAACAAATGTTTGAAACAGCAGGGGAGGGAAGAATGGAAGGAAGTGGATACTCCATTAATGTGACTCAGACTCCTGAGGGAACCAAGGTTTACGCTAAAATCGGAAAAAACGCGGATGAAACTGAAATAAGGCGACAACTTGAACAAAAGTATCCTGGGGCGAAAATTCAAATTGAGGGTGGACGCCCACTCATCCGGGAAATTTCTACAAAACCAGTTAAGTCGGAAAAAGAGCAAGAAAAAGAAGAATAACCGAATAAAATCTGAACTAGCAAAGTTTCATTTCACACCTTTACTTCCAACAAATATTCCGAAAATTGAAACATACCTTAAATCAATAAACCTTTTCTAATTTCTAACGGGCGTCCACAATGAGCCATCGGAGTCTTCCTTCCGAAGATTTCCTAGCATTATGTAAAGCTTTAAGAGGATCACATCATCCAAAAGTGAAATTTAAGCATCCAGACGCGTGGAGATGCAGAAAAATAAGTTTTTAAGCAGTCCCCATCTGAAATAACACTCGATAAATTTGGTTAATTAATTTCTTCACCGGTTTACGAGATTAGCAAATTGGAATTCTGCCGTGAGCTAAGTCCATGCAAAACCTGTCTATGTTATCCAGTTCATAATTCACAACTTCATCGATTTCTTTCTTAACGCTTTCAAAAGAGTTTCCATGTTGCATCACAACCTGCGCGGAAACAATGGCGGGTTGATCAATCGGTTTGCCAATCTGGCTTAACAACCATATGTAAACCTCCTCTATTCCTGCTACTTTCTTGTACACTTGGTTGGCTATTCGATGGGTGAGAACGTTGTAGATTTTTCCAACATGGCTGACAGGGTTTTTTCCCGCCGCCGCTTCAGAACATAAAGGACGGTTTAACGGTATTACACCGTTCACTCGGTTTCCCCTCCCCACCTGTCCGGAATCTCCGCTTTCAGCGCTTGTACCCAACACGGTTAGGTAGAGCCCTGCAACGCCACGCCCCTTCGCGTCTAAGGTGTTCAATTCAACCAACACCTCCCTGAAATCCACGTTTTCTTTCACAAACTGATTGATCTCTTCTAGAATTTCCAGTTTTTTTCCGAAGTAGTCTTTCTCGTTTTCCACAAATCGGTCGACAAACGCCATGGAAACTATAAGACGTAAAGTGTTGTTCTTCCGTAAACCCATCACTTTTACGTCTTCTCCCGCCTCCGGAAACATCTTCTTAAAACTAGCGGAATTCACGTATTGTTCAGTTTGTAAGACAATTTTTTCAGTTTTTGTCATGGGTGCGTAACCAACCGCCGCGGAGGTGTCATTGGCGCCAAGAACTCCGCCTTTGCGTTTGAAAATGTCTACAAGTCCAATGGAGCCAGGTTTCAGTTCCACTTGGTACTTAACATGCTTTTCTGGGTCTACAAAACGGAGATTCTTTCTAATCCAGTTCTTTGCAGATTCAACAGCTATTTTCTTCACAGGAATGTTAGTTTCATCAACTTTGAAGGTTGCGCGGTCGCCGAAAATGAAGAGCATAAGCTCTTTTACAACACCTCCACCGAACTGTGGTTCAGTAACGCCTGCCACTAACAAAGATTTGTCCGCGTTGTGATGCAGAATAACTCCAGCCCGCTCTAAATATTCCCTGCTAAGTCTTACCGAAATTTCGTTCATGACGGCGTCACATACGTAATCAGGATGACCAACCCCCTTCCTTTCCACGATTTCCAGTTTTTGCTGTTCCAACGGAGTCTGCTTCAAGCTATCGATTAGAATGTTTCTCATACCGGTACGCCTTGGCGAGCGGGTATAAACACCGTTAAATATATGTTTTTTGATATTATTAACTGCATAAAAATAACTGTAGGTTATCAAATGGTTGTAACATCCTCCATGCTAAAAAGATTAAGAACCGAGGCAGGATTAACTCAAAGACAGCTAGCCCAGCTTGCAGGAGTTTCACAAGCACACATCGCCAAAATTGAGGGAGGAAAAGTTGACCCCAGATTGTCCACGGTTAACAAGATTCTCCAAGTTCTAACATGCATTGAAGGAAAAAAATGTCAGGAAATCATGACAAAAAAGGTTATCTGCGCCAGACCGAATGACAAAGTTCTGAAAGTCAGCCAGATTATGATGAAAAACGCAGTGTCTCAACTACCCGTTACCGAAAACGGTCGAGTGGTAGGAACAGTAACTGAAGAGAGCATCATCCGAAATCTAAGTTCATCCATTGCGGATGAAAAAGTGAAGAAAATCATGGAACCCCCTTTACCCAGCACTCCTGAAAACACTTCCATAAGCACGATCCGTTCCATGCTGGAAAATCACCCCGGAGTTTTAGTTATGAAAAGGGGAGAAGTTGTCGGCATCATAACCCGATCAGACATATTAAAAACCATCTAAACCGAATGTGTCATTAACGCTCATTTAATTAGATGCTCACAGCCTAGAGCTTCTAGTTTTTTCTAGGCTACTAGAATCGAGCTTAAAGCTGTCGTGTTCAAAAGTAACCGACTGAAAAAAAGAAAAGCGTAAACTTTGTTGAACCTCCAAAAAAGGGTATACCCCTGTAACTTTATACCGACCTAATCTTTTGGTTAGACGAATGGTTGCCAACGTCAGTCGCACTCAATACATACACATCTTTTAAACCTAAACCAGCAAAAAATTGAAAGTGGGGACTACACTGGATGTCAAGTAGTCCAGAAAAGAAAGCATCCACTATGTCAAGCGAAACAGAGCGTCCCAACGCTGGGCTAGCTACTGCAATAGCTCTCAACTTCTTGAAAACCCTCGGAAACAAGGGTAAATTCAAACCGAAGAGAGCTTCTCTTGAAGACGAACATTACATGGTGGAGGTGGAGTTGAAAAGGAGCACCGCTACTGTGCAGATTGATGCGGCTACTGGGGAAATTAAGGAGTACGCCATTGAACCAAAAGTTGGAGAGTCCTCCGGTTTTTCGTTCTCGCCTAAAACCATACTTTTAGCGTGTGGAATTGCGGTTGCCTTGTTTTTTGTTCTGAACGTGCTTGGTCTCCAATCGCTTTTTGGAAGCCTTCTTTAATTTAGGACATGATTGATTCCTTAACGGTTTTGTTCTATCTGTGTGTGTCGCATACAAGTACACCCTTTTCTTTATGTCATTTAACTGGCAAGTGAACTTTAGGTGTCTTCATGAACATAGAAGACGTGATGGTTGAGAAGGTTATAACAGTGCAAGCGGACGCGACGGCTAGGGAAGCTGTGGAACTAATGAACAAACAAGACATCGGCAGCCTAATCGTGGAAGAAAATGAAAAACCAGTGGGAATCGTCACTGAAAGAGACCTGCTGAAAAGAGTTTTAGCATCATCAAGAGCACCGGAAAAGATTAGAGTTCAGGAAATAATGTCGACGCCGCTGGTGGTTACGCAATCCCACATGGAAATCGAGGAAGCTGCGAAGCTGATGGTTAACATGAAGGTTAAAAAGCTTCCAGTAGTTGAAAATGAACGCTTGGTTGGCTTAGTGACTCTCACGGATCTAATCCGCACCCAACCGCACATGATCAGAGTTCTCAGAGAAATCACCACGGCTGAATATACTCCAAAGCGTATGAAGAAGGTCATAGACTACTACGTAGATCTCCCCTTAGTCAGCCCAAAACAACTTGAAGCTCAACAGAAAAGAATTAAGATTGAATAGTCCGCGGAGAAAGCTGGGTTTCTCGTAAACATCACAAGTAACTAAGAAATCAACGAATTGGTAAAATACTTTTTATTTGGGTCATTCCTACTTAATTCTTCGTTACATCAACGTTTCGTCCTAAACCTTCTTTCTTCGATTCTTTGAGCCTTCGCTAGTTCTTCAATGTACCAAGCCCTCTGCAACGCATAGTGAATAACTAAAATAATTCCTAAAATGAACAGCACAAGCCCCATAAGTGTGAAAACTAAACCTAGGAGACTGTAGCCATGAGATGTGAGTTTGTATGGGAAGAACAGAAACCAATCGGGGTTTTCAATTTTGATTACGGTTTCTAGAATTCCACCCACTAAGAAAACAGAGCCTAGGATAGCGATTAGGTATCCGACGATTTCGTTGTGTCGAGATTCCTCTGCTTTTTCATGTAGGTAATCCCTGAAAGACAGGGGGAGTCAATGTTTTGTGGACAAAACTTGCTATCTAAAGTTTATCGCATAAACCGAATAATCCTGAATCTGAATTTCAAATAGAGAGGAGAATTAAACGGTGGTGAAGCTCTCCACCAGTTCGCTGTTGAGTTTTTTCACCAGTTCCAAGGTAAGTTTTACGGCGTTTTCCGTGTCTTCGAGACTGAGCAATCCCACATGTGAATGAATGTGTCTGGTTGGCACGCTGATTACTATGCTTGGGCATCCCGCTCGGCTGAGGTGGATTTTACCTGCGTCAGTGCCTCCACGAGACACTTGTGAAAGCTGATAGGGAATCCCTATTTCTTCGGCGGTTTTGATAACAAAGTTTTTCAGAGGCTGGTTTGGAATCATAGTGCTGTCGAAAGTTAGGATGGACGGTCCTTTTCCCATTTTAGCTGGCGCCTCATACGGTTTGATTCCCGGCACGTCTCCAGCTATGTCAACCTCTAGTATGATAGCCACATCCGGGTCCACCACATGCGCTACAGTTGTGGCGCCTCGGAGACCAACTTCCTCTTGAACAGTAGCTGCACCGAAGACGGTGTTAGGATGGTTTACATTGCCTTCTTTTAGTCTTCGAACCACCTCCATGGCTATGAAGGCGCCGATGCGGTCATCAAATGCTTTTCCCATGGCGACTTTACCATTTCTAATTATAGAGAAGGGTGACCAAGGCACTATGGGGTCGCCGATTCGTATACCCATCTCCTCCGCTTCTTTTTTGTTCGACACCCCTACATCGATGAACATATTTGTTTTTTCAACCACTTTTTTTCGTTCCTCTTCTGGTATCAAATGTGGCGGTTTAGCGGCGATTACTCCAGGGATATCTCCTTTCTCGGTTTTTATTATAACCCTTTGTGTTAGGAGCACTTGGTCCCACCATCCTCCTAGGGGATTGAAGGTTAGAAAACCCGTTTTTTCGTCTATTCCTGAAACTACGAATCCAACTTCATCGATGTGTCCTGCAATCAACACCTGCGGTCTGTCAGCTTCCCCTCGACACTTGAAAATTATCGAGCCCAATTTGTCCTGCGTTACTTCATCCGCATAAGGCTGAATGTTGCTTTTCACAATTCTCGCGGGTTCACGTTCAAAACCGGATGGTCCAAACGCTTCACAGAGGGTTTTCAGCAACTTTATAGCCCTTTCATCAATCAACCAAGTTCACCTGTATTTAGTTGAGCATCTGCAAATAAATTAATAAGCTCTTCGAAATCAAGAGCACTACAAAGTTAATTGTTGTTGATTGTGTGGAAAGATGGCTGATTTAATTCTAAAAAACGGATTTGTAGTAGACGGCTCGGAAAATCCATGGTATAAAGCAGATATAGAAGTGAAAAATGGACGAATATTCCGTATCGGCAAACTATACAATGTCAAAGCTTCAAGAATTATTGACGCTGAGGGTTTGGTTATAGCTCCAGGCTTTATTGACATCCACTCACATTCCGACTGGTCGGTGATTGTGAATCCTCTATCAGAAAGCAAAATCAGGCAGGGAATCACCACCGAATGCATCGGCAACTGTGGAGCTTCCGCAGCGCCGTTAGACAAGGAAAAATTGGATTTAACAAAAAAGATGCTTGGTCCAATAGCCTCAGAGATCACTTGGGACTGGCTAACCTTCGATGAATATCTCAGCAAGTTGGAAAAACAAGGATCATCGGTCAACATCGTCTCCCTAGTGGGACATGGAACCATCCGGATTGCTGTGATGGGCTACGAGAACCGACCGCCTTCTCAGGATGAAATGGAGCAGATGAAAAATCTCGTCGCTGAGGCGATGGATGCCGGAGCTGTAGGACTGTCCACCGGCCTCATTTATCCTCCAGGATGCTATGCAGAAACAAACGAGCTGGTGCAGCTGGCGAAAGTGGTTTCTGAAAAAGGCGGATTCTACGCATCTCATATCCGAGGTGAAAGCCAAACTCTCGTTCAAGCTGTGAAAGAGGCTGTTGAAATTGGTGAAAGAGCTAACATACCAGTAGAAATCTCGCATCATAAAGCCGCGGGAAAAAGAGTTTGGGGAAAAGTCAAAGAAACGCTGAAACTCATCCAGCAGGCGAGGTTAAAGGGCTTAGATGTCACATGCGATGTTTATCCCTACGTGGCTGGAAGCACAAGTTTCAGTTCTATACTTCCAAACTGGATGCATGAGGGAGGAATCGACGAGACTATCAAGCGGTTAAAAGACCCAAATCTGCGGAGAAAAATCAAGAAGGAAATGAAGAAGAAAAGTTCTCTTGGAGAAAATCTTGTTTCAGATGTTGGTTGGGATTCCATTTGCATAAGCTTCAGTGAAAAACATCCGGACTACGAAGGAAAAACTCTGTTGGAGATAGCGAAAATGCGTAACACAAATCCCTTTGACGCCGCTTTTGACCTAATTGTAGAGGACTACGGAACCACGGATATGATTATTTTTTCCATGAACGAGAAGGATGTAGAAACAGTTATTGGACATCCCGTTTCAATGATTGGAACTGACGCTTCTTCTCGGGCGCCTTACGGAGTTTTAAGCCGTGGAAAGCCCCATCCAAGAAGCTACGGAACGTGCCCTAGAGTGCTTAAAACCTACTGTAGGGAAAGAGGCGTTCTTGGGCTGGAAGAGGCGGTGAGGAAAATGACGTCTTTACCAGCTCAAAAACTGGGACTGACTGATCGGGGACTGCTTAAGAAGGGAATGTGGGCGGACATTGTTATATTCGATAAAGATGTGGTTGCCGATGTGGCGACCTTCGAAAATCCTCATCAGTATCCAAAGGGTGTAGAATACGTCATTGTAAACGGAGTGGTAAGCATAGAAAAAGGAGAACACACAAAAGCACTGGCGGGAAAAGTTCTCCGAAAAAAAACGTGTTTAGAGACAGCTCATTAAGAAGGTTTTTATGTTTCTCTCTGTTTTTTACGCTATTCAATCGAGGTTTTGGTTGTGGAAAACTCCAGCAGCACTGTTAAAGGGAAACGGGAAACCGACGAGGATGAAGCTGGAGTCTTGGAGCCGTCTCTAGCCCTTTATGGAACTGCAGCGTCAACTTTCTTCTCTGATAGTCTCTTATGGTATTTCCTTTTCCCCTATGCGGCGGTGTTACAGACCGGATTCGCTGAGATGGGATTTATTAGGTCAGCGAGAAATCTTTTTCAAAATGTGTTACAGATAGGTTGGGGGGGACTTGCGGAAAAGTTTGGAAAAAGAATTTTTATTCTAACTGGTTATTTTCTCAGCAGCATAACAGTATTCGCTTTGTTGTTCTTTAAATCTCCACTTCAACTTCTGACTCTGGTGGTTTTGCAAGCGATTTTTTGGTCACTCGCCTTTCCTGCATGGAACGCTCTGTTAGGGGACTACACAAAAACGAGTACCAGAGGAAAAGTTTTAGGCAAAATCATGTCCGTCAGTCGATTCTCTGGCGTGGGAGCCACACTACTTGTCGCTCTCATAGCAGTTTGGACGCCAGGTGAACTGACCGCCTCTTCGTTCACTACACCTTTCCTTCTATCTGCTACAGCGGGCATTGCAGGTGGGATCTTAGTCATTTTTGCGAAAGAAAGGAAGGTGGAACACGTTTCTTGGAAAATGATGGATGTTTTTTCCCCCATGTGGGATAAACGTTTCCGCATTTTCCTAATCGTAAACAGCGTTTTCTGGTTTACCATGGCTTTCGCTTGGCCCTTATTCCCGTATGTAACTGTTAACATTGTTCACGCTACATTGTGGCAGATAGCGCTCATCTCCAGCATGTCAGGGTTGGTAGTCAGCTTTACACAACCGAAGTTTGGGTCAATAGCCGACAAAATTGGAAGAAAACCCCTTATAGTCGCAAGCTCAGTTTCCTTCTTTCTTTTTCCATTGCTGTACGCCTTCGCAAAACATTGGCTTCACCTAGTCGCCATTCACGCACTTCTCGCTTTCTCTATGTCCGCCTCGAGTGTAAGCGCCACTGCGTACATACTGGACTCAGCTCCCATCGGAAAACGAGGCACCTACACAGGCACGTACAACTTAATTTTTGGACTCTCCGCTTTCCTTGGTTCACTGGCTGGCGGAATATTCGCGGATTATTTGTCCGCCGCAAATGGAGTGGAACAAGTGATTTTCATAGGACTTGTCACCTCTGCTATGCTTCGCCTCATCACAAGTGTAGGTTTCCTGGCGATTAAGGAAACTTTTCCAAAAGAGAAGAGTTAATCTAAAAAAGGAGACTTCTTCTTGCATGCTTTAATAACAAAATTAGCTAGTGTAGTGTGCTCTTGCCCGGCGCTTATGAAGGAGAGTTCGAAATTTTTTCATCGCACCTTTTCCGCCAGTACTTTGTCCAATTTATCCAGTCTGAGCCGTTTTAGTTCTTCGGATGTTGGTATCCCCTTTTTGTCCCAGCCGACGGCTTCATAATATTTGGTTCTTGATTCCTCAAACTCTGCTCGATTAACAGTTTTTCCAGCATAGGGACCCGTAGGCAAAGGCTCATAGAACCTCGGCGGATTTTCGTCGTCCACCTTCGGGGTCCATTTCAGGTCTGGTCCGCCTAGAAGCAGCAAGGCTCTCTGTAAATGAAGTATCCGACGTGCGGTCACATCATACCATTCCTCAGGAGTTATATCCCATCCCGTAACTGCTTGCAGAAAATCCCACCGAACGTTCTTTGGCAGTCCAAATGCGTTAAAAATACAGTAAACGCCTGAATCAGCGAGAATTCTGGTTAACTCGCTGAGGAAGTCGGTGATGGGTAGATAAGCTACAGATGTGTGGTCTCCTGCTTGGACGGAGCAGGCGTAAGATATGTTTATGGGGTAATCTTTTCCGCTTCTAATTCCATGGGCGCCTATTCCAACACCCTTCTCTTGAACAGCATACTGCAAAACATCTGTTTTCTTCATTTCTTGTATCCGGAGAGCCGCCCGATAAGTTCCATCCGCCAACAGGTTTCCTATTCCTTGTCTGGCGGCGATTTTTCTGGCTAGTGCTGCGAAGGCTTCGGCGTCTCCCCACTTTAATTCTAAGCCGTCCAAGTCTTGTTTGGTTAGGATTCCCGTTTGGTAGAGTTCCCCGGCGAATCCGAGTAGATTTCCCGTTTGTATCCCACATAATCCGAGGTCGTCCATTAGAGAGGAGAGATAAACGTTTTCTTCAGGGGTGAAAATGCCCAGGTTGGTTCCTAAATAAGCTTGTAGTTCATAGTCTGGATTGTCTCCTATCGCCCCTTTAAATCGTCCAGTTTTCGTCATAGCAATCTTTAGGCAAGTTGTTGGGCAGCCGAAATCTCCCCAATACCTTTTTATCCAAACCCGCTCGAACTGATCTACCCCAAAACTTTTCTCATCATGCCATTCTTCCTGCCAGTTTCTAATAGGCTCCGAGCTGGTTTTAGCGCCAACCTCATAGCCCATGGCAGCGGTTCCCCACCGTCGAAACAGTTCACTACCATAAGCGTGCTTGCACACTTGGTCTATTAACGCCTTAACTTTTTCTAAGTCTTCCACTTCAGGTAAGGGTCCCGTGCCCTTCGCTAAAACCGCTTTCAGGTTCTTAGACCCCATCACCGCTCCGTATCCGCCGTAGCCCGCTGCATGCGCCCACTTAGACATCACAGCTGCTGTTCTAACCATGTTTTCACCAGCGGGACCTATGTAAACCATAGCGGGCTCCTTCCACACCCCAAAACGTGGTGTTCTTTCCTCCAGCGTTTTTCTTCCCTCTTTAGTGAGCAATTTCATTGTTTGCTTTCCATTTTTACCCCAAACTTGCCCAGCGTCTTTGATTTCAACTTTGGAATCCGTAACAAACAAGTAGCTTGGTTTGGAAGCTTTGCCGGTTATGATTAAGCCGTCGTATCCAGCGCATTTCAGTTCTATCGGAAACTCCCCTGCAACTGTGGAACCTATCACACCGTTAGTTTGCGGAGACTTACCGGAAATGCATACCCTTGCCCCTGGGAAATATCCGGTTAGGGGGCCAGCTAAAATAAGTAGAATGTTTTCTGGTCCAAGCGGGTCAACCGTTTCCCACCGATTGCCCAGCCGGTTCCACAAGATTTTTGTTGCTAATCCTCTTCCGCCGATGTACTGTCTCAAAATTTCTTCTTTAAACGCCACATCCTTAGTTTTCTCGGTGGATAAGTCAACCTCCGCAAGCTTGCCTGCGTACCCCCGCATATCTAAATCAGCTCCTCCCCAGCTTCCCCGTATAAGTTAACAACTAAATCTTGGGTGATTTCCTCCGGGGTGCGTGCGTATAAATGATAACTCCCATCGTCCCTCTGCACAACTTTTAGAACATTCCATCCCCCTTCTCGACAAACCTTCACGCATTCGGGGTCGCCTCCACACAAATCGCATATCAATGCATAATTTTCTGTGGGATGCATGTGCGGAATCTTGCCGGGGCAAGCATCTATACATTGACCGCAGCCGGTGCATTTTTCTTGGTTAACTAAAACGGCTCCTGTTCCCTCGCTTACATGGAGGGCGTCCACAGGGCAGGACTTAACACATGGGTAACCGTTGCATTGGGTGCAGAAGTGGGGAAACTCTGCGCCTGGGACAAGCATGAACACGCGTATTCTCGAAGCCTCCGGCCAAATTTTGTTTTCGTGATGGAGTGAACACGCGATTTCACATTTTCTGCAGCCGCTACATTTTAAGTAATCTCGGATTATCCAAATCGGTTTTTCAGCCATCACTTTTCCAAAACCTTTTATCAACACACTCTTGAGGCAGTCACATAACGTTTTCTGTCAACGTACTTCGTTTGTTGCACACACCGGCTTTGCCAAACTTTTTATCTTTTTTCAGCTTATTTCTGTAGCATGGTGCCGCCGATGCCGATCAAAGTACTGTCTTTTGATGTTGGAGGAACACTAATAGACAACCATTTTTTGGAGCTTGTTTGGAACAGAGCTATCCCAGAGTTGTACGCCAGACAGAAGTCGGTGAGTCTTGAACTGGCAAAAGAATTCGTTTTGAAGGAATATAATAGGGTTGGAGATAAGAACATCAACTGGTATTTGCCGCAGTACTGGTTTAAACATTTCAATCTTGAAGGCGACCCAACAGAATTATTCAAGTCCTTCAAGGGCGAAGTTAAAATTTACCCTGAAGTCCCCTCAGTTTTGGAAACTCTCGCCGCAAAATTCGACCTTGTGGTTTCCAGCGGCATTCCGCATAACATTTTGGAAATTGAATTGGAGAAGCTTAGGAATTACTTCAAACACGTTTTTTCCTCAATCTCGAATTTCAAATTGACTCGGAAAACGTCTAAGTTCTACGGTCAGATTTGCCAAATTATAGGGGTTGAACCTTCCAGTGTAGTTCATGTTGGTGACGACTGGCAATTTGATTACGTTGCTTCAAGAAAAATTGGAGTAAAAGCGTTCTACTTGGACAGGGCTGGACGAGAAACAAACGATTTCATAATTAAGGATTTAAAAGAGTTGGAGGATTTCCTGCTCCGCAAATAATAAGTTGACATAACTTTTCATTCAAAACTAAACATTATGAAAACACAGTTACTTCACGTTTCGTTTTATCTCATCATAACTCTCTGTTTTTCCGCTTAGGACTACGCCGTTCTTCCGTTTGATGATCCAACGAATTCTAAGCTTTCTCCCCATTTTAAGCGCACACGCTCATCTTTGATGGAGGGTTTTCTAGTTTTAAGCTCTTATTTCGATGTGAGGAACATTTCAAACGGGGTGCACACGTTACTTTCGTATGAGCTGAACTGACATAGCAAGGCTTAAACACGCGGAAGCGTAAATTCGCAGAAAAAGAGCGTGCTTACTTGGAATTTTCAGAGTGGATGCAGAACTTTGTCATTCAACTTCCCACTCACTTTCAGTTTTTCGGAGTTTTCCTCATCAGCTTCGTAGGTGCACTTTCAATAATAGTTCCCATACCATACACAGTTGTTATATTCATGCTGGGCATGCAGCAGATGGATCCAATAATGCTTGCAGTTGCAGGCGGTTTGGGCTCCGCCGCCGGCGAATTTTCTGGCTACGTTCTCGGCTATTACGGAAGAGGACTAATAAGCGACAAGCGGCGGAAGAAAATGGAGTATTTGACGAAAATACTCGGTCGTTACGGTCCAGCGGCAATTTTTATTTTCGCTCTGACACCTCTTCCGGACGATTTACTCTTTATTCCATTAGGTTTTCTCCGATACAGTTTCGTTAAAATTTTCATTCCCTGTTTTCTCGGAAAGTTGCTTATGTGCTACCTCCTTGCACACTTCGGTCGAATTGGTGGAGAGGCTATTCTTTTCGTCTTCGGTGAGGAAAACATTTGGCTTGGAACAGCCGTAACAGCAGTATTATTAACTGTCGTTCTATTAGTGTTGTTCAAGGTAGACTGGGAGAAAATTTTTGAAAGACACGTAGGCATGGGAGAGAAAAGAAAGGAGTGTGGTCGGAAAGGTAACTGTTCTTGATTCATATATTATGCATTAGTTTAACTTGATGTATTCGCGTCGTTAATGGAAGTTGAACAGTACATCCCAATACCTTTCCTTTTTACAAAGAGGAGCAGGGTGATATCCGAGCTCTTGGAGATATTGAAAAATCTTTTGTTTGTTGTTTAAGATAACTTCCACCATCAAAAGTGGCTTAAATTCCTTGATTGTCTTGTATGCTCCTTGTAAAACTTCATGTTCGCATCCTTCAACGTCTATCTTCATCATATCTACCCTTCTAACATGCAAGCTTTCTAGGATATCGTCTAGTGTGTCAACCTCAACTTTTATTTCGGTTGGCTTTTGAACGAGTTTATAATTTGCTGAAGTTCCATGCTCCGTCAGAAATCCTTTTCCAGAATAGTTACCACAGGCTTTCTCCACCACTACTATGTTAGTAAGACCGTTAAGCTTCATACCTTTCTTTAAATTTTCAACATTCTTAGGATGAGGCTCTATGGCAATTACCAAACCAGAATCTCTCACCTGTTTAGAAGCGTAAAAAGAGTACTTCCCAACGTGAGCTCCAACATCAATAAAAACATTTCCAGGCTTA
>JAYEKF010000024.1:0-2768 GCA_034660895.1 Thermoproteota archaeon
ACTTAGATTCTAGCCGTCGTCTCACCTATACACTACTTAGCGATGGAGAAGGTGGCGTGCGTGTGATTGTTTTGGAAATCTTTCTCAGTCACAAAGAATACGAAGAGAGATTTGGTTATAGTTAACGTAAAAGCCTTTTAGAGCTTGACGCTTGTTTCTAACAGTTTTTTCAACTTGGGGTTATCTGCAAAAATCCAGATAATTCGACGGCCATTTAAAACAATCTTGTTGGAGCTTTCGAGATATTCGATTATTCTGTTGAAAGTTTGATATTGGATTTTTTTCGGTAAACTTTCCAGAAGTTCTTTTTTTGTTGGATACGATCCCGCATCTCTAATCGCCTTTTCTACCATCAGTATGGTGTCTAATTGTGGTTCGTGAAGGTATTTGCTTTGAACCATATCTCTTCCACTCACTTAGTGCGCGCGTATTTCTGCTGATTGATAATTGTATAAACTTATATATAAACCTTGTAGAAGATACCTCTATAAGGCAGTTCTATAAAAGTATGGCTGAAAAGAGAGATTGACAATTTAGAATCGCTCATTTTCACAGTGCAACCGTTAACGCCTTTTCCAGCATCTCTAAAAGAAGTTGTTGTGTGTGGCAGATTTTTTCTTTTGATTCGGCTGTGATAGTGATACTGCCCTTAGTTTCTGTTAATACGGTCGCCACAAATCGGTTGCTTTTTCTAGTGTTGCGGTTGATTTCGCTTTATCCATTTTCCGTTTTCCACCTTTCTTTTTCGTTTCAGAGAATAGCGTAAGCTCGGTTGTCGTATCTAACGCTTGTGTTTGCTTGGATACTACTACTATTAGCGGAGGCTTCCAAATATTAAAGAAAACCTCTGAAATAGGCTTAGAACGGCTGAAAAAAGTCGAAAAAAAGGGCTCATACCATTCAATAGACACACACAAGGGTAGCAAAACCTTGAAGGGAAAAAATAAAGTGGCGACGCCGAAACGAAGCGAAATCATAAAACGCGCTATGGAATTGTACCACAACGACAATTATGCGGTTTCAAGCGTAAACCCTACAGTCGATGAGCTTAGAGAATCTGGTTACATTCAACGGGCAATGACACAACTTATGCGGGTGAATCCGTATGTGGTTGAAGCTGATCCTAACGAATCTTTGAAAGAAAAGAAACAAAGTATTCAACAAAGCGACACAACACCATTTAACGTTGGTTTAGCGTTGAAATCTGGAACATTCGTAAGTGGCGGAAGAGGAACGGGAAAGAGCAACCTAGCGAAACAATTGGTTGAAAAGCTTATGCAAAAGACGTTGCGATTCGAGTGTTTGATGTTTCGCAAAGCTGGGACGTTTCGCCTATAGTGAATGTTGTAATCGTTAAACCTAACATTTCAATACCGGTGAATATGGAAAAATCGTATGTTTTCAACCTAAGTTATCTAATGCCTTCAATGCAGAAAGAGTTTGTACGTCAATTCATTATGGATGAGCTTGCGAGACAAATTGGAATACCAAAGAATTTGAGGCGAAAAATCGTTTATGTTTTTGAGGAAAGCCAACTGTACTTTAGCACATACGCCTTGAGGCGAAAACGGAATGAGCCAATTCTTAGACTCGTCACTTGCGGAAGAAATTTCGAAATGAGTTTTATGGCAATAACGTAGAGGACAAGCCTAATTGATTCTAGCCTAATATCGTTGTGTGGACAATGCTACTTTGGGCAAGCTCATGAGGAAAACGATAAACGCAAGTTGAGAAATTGGCTGGGCAAAAGCGTCGACGAGCTTGAAGGCTTAGAGGTTGGCGAATTCATCTATTACGAAAGTGGAAAAAACGGAAGTTCAAAGCTCCACTATACCAAAATGAAAAAGCTCCTAGAATCGTAGAAACAAAACCAGTAGGCTCGATGCCACAGCAAAACCAAGCTACAAGCTTGCTGATTTCAATGTTAATCAGCCCTGTGTTTTTTGCGTTGCTAGCGTTGTTGGTGTGAATAATGGTGGACTCCCGCACTCAAGATCGACTTCATATCTCAAATGACGAGTTCTTGAGCCAAATTCGGAATAAACACTCAAGATTTCAGTCATTAAAGGTTCAGCGGGGCCAGAGTCGTCATCGCCCACCAACGAAAATTAATATGTGCTCACATAAAAACGTATGGTTTGTGTATCTATGTTGAACACTACGTTAAGTAAGGTCAGTGTGGTTCCTCTAGCTGCGGAGAGTTTGGGTGTTCGGTCCATGTGCACGTACGTCGAGACTCCGGATGTGAAGGTTTTGTTGGATGCTGGTGTTTCGTTGGGGCCAAGCCGTTTTGGTTTCCCTCCCCATCCAAGAGAGTACGAGGCGCTTAGGGAGTGTAGGAGAAGAATTGAGGGGGCGGCGGCTGAGGCGGACGTGGTTACGGTCAGCCATTACCATTTTGACCATCACACTCCCTCTTTCACAGACTGGTTTTGCAACTGGTCCTCGTCAGAAGTGGCGGAGAGAATCTACGTTGGAAAGCTAGTTTTGATGAAGGGCTATCATTCGAACATTAATTTTAGTCAGCGGCGGCGGGCGTGGCTGTTCATGAAGACCGTGGGGAAGCATGCTAGGCGGTTAGAGAAAGCGGATGGTAAACTGTTCAGGTTTGGGCAGACGGAGATAGAGTTTTCGCAACCGGTTTTCCATGGAGTGGAGGATTCCAAGCTTGGTTGGGTTTTAATGACTATGATTAGTTGCGAAGACGAACATGTGATGTTTGCTTCGGATGTTCAGGGACCCATGGAAGATTCGGCTTTGCAGATAAT
>JAYEKF010000025.1:0-2748 GCA_034660895.1 Thermoproteota archaeon
AATCCTTGTAGAGGAAGCTTTTGCAGCGAAAACAAAACGGCATTTGAACCAAGATCCGGTTAAAGTAAGGGTTCCTGAAGCTTGTTTGAATAAATAACGGAAGTCAGAAATTTTGCGCCAAAGCCATTCTATAATATAATACATAAACTGGTAGCGCATGTGGGCGCATAACGTTTGATAACCTTTTTGTAACAACAAAAAAGCTGTCAACAAACCCTTATGTTTTTTCTTACTGATCCGGGTTATGCTTTTGTATACAAAAAGCGCTGAACAACCTGAACTTCATTATGATTATCCTTTCACCGAGCTGGATGACAGCAAAATCTGTTTTCAGAAAAGACTTTTTTGAGCTTATTTGAAGGTCTTTTACTAATGAAGGCAGCTAATGTAGGCAAACTTATGGCTTTTTCGCGCTTCTTTACATCCGCTGTGTACAGTTTGGTGATACTGGTGAAAAGAGTATACCAGTGATTTTATAACATCATACGCGTGTTCTCGAAGCGGAATTTGTATACAAAAGCATCAACCACACCAAAAATCACAGAAAATTCACTTGTATCTTCTTTCTTTTATCTGTTGCTCCAACGTTCAAGTTCCTTTTTGCACGCGGGAAGAACTTTGGAAACTAAGTCTATATCGGGGTATACCTCCAATAGGGCTGCTTATTTGCTCAAGAGCCCATTTACCCGCTGCTCTATAGCTGCGCGCGCTGTCGTGGTCTCCATAGCTACTTTGCTTCCTAAGATGGATAATACAAAATCCTAAACAGTTTAGCAATTGTCGCAGTGATATCCCTTAAATCATAAACCAATCGCAAGCATCTTCTCTTTATAATATTAAAACAACTTATAATGCCCTTTTTTGTATATGACCAATTGACGAAATAGAGTGGGATCTGAATTTGGCTTCCATCATGATCAAGAACGGTTTCATAGTGACGATGGATAAATCCGATAGATTGTTGACTGATGGAGCAATCTGCATAGAAGGACCAGAGATAATCGATATAGGAAAGACCCGAGATCTCGAAAAAACATACAGAGCGGATGAAGTGATCGATGCGTCAAATGGGGTTATAATGCCGGGATTAGTAAACTCGCATGTCCATTTAACGTCTGTTCTTAGGCGAGGTGTTGAGGATGACTTACCTCTTGAGCAGTGGCTTTGCTCAGGCCCTCCAACTCAGCTGGCGAGCAAGGGGGAACTTGTTGCTGCGTTCAGGCTTGTATTGCTAGAAATGGTCAAAGCGGGGATAACCTGCTACTCTGCTGGTGCTGGAATGTTGCGTGAGAGGTATGAAAGTGGACTTAGAGCTTTTTGTGCTTTCCTCATAACGGATGAAATTGGAGATTATAAAAGCGTCCTCCAACGCATCCGAGAAAATTACTCAGATCGTTTTCAGTTTGGGCTTGGCCCTTCGTGGGTACCAGCGGTCCCTGAGGACACATTGTTGGAGGTAAAAGAAGTGGCTGAGAGGCACAATCTCAAGGTACATATGCACGTTGCAGAAAGCAGAGGGGAGATACAGGAAATTAAGAGGAAATACGGAGTGTGTGATGGATCTATCGAATACCTCGATCGAATAGGTCTACTAAGTCCAAGGTTGGTTGCAGCTCACTGTGTTCACGTGTCTCCGAGAGAAATTGATCTAATGCGGATGAGAGGAGTTGGAGTAGTTCATTGCCCAGGGAGCAACGCTAAATTAGGAGATGGAATCGCACCCTTAGCTGATTTCCTCAAAGCAAAAATCACTCTCGGTTTGGGGAGTGATGGTCCAGCAACTAATAATTGCATTGATATGTTCCAAGAAATGAAGCTTGCCTGCCTCTTTCAAAGAGCGGCGAGTTGTGATCCAACAGTAGTGAAAGCTGAAGATGTCTTAAGAATGGCAACGATTGGTGGAGCAAAATTGCTGGGCATTGATAATGAAATAGGCTCTCTTGAAATCGGCAAGAAAGCGGACATAATCATTGTCAACTTCGAAAAGCCACATTTGTACCCAAAAACCAGCATTATCTCTCATCTCGTTTACTCAGCGAAAGCTTCAGACGTTGATACAACTATCGTTGATGGCAAAGTGCTTATGAAAAACAGGAAAGTGAAAACAATGAATGAAGCCTCAGTATTAAAGGAAGCGCAGAAAGCCTATGAGAATATCTCATCACGAAAATAAAGTTTCGAAGATTAGCGCGCACAAAAACCTTAGGATTTCTGTTTATGACAACTCAACGTGTAGGGAAAACTGAAAATTGCTGAGACTTTTCACTTGAGTTGTTCTGGTTGTGGAAAATTACTATAGCTAGAGCTTTGTGATTTTGGAGGCGAAGCTACTTTATATCAATTTTAATATGCAGAAAGAAGAGGAAAGATTGATTGTCAAAAGCTATTCCAAAAAAAGAGGGACAGACAACTTGCAGGACTATTCCGCTTTGTTGCAAATGATTAGTATAAAAAGAAAAGGTTAGACTAGTAAGTTATTAAAGACGCAAAATTATGTGCAAAAGAGGTTCGATGGTCTTCGGCTTGAAATTTGATGGAAACTTGTAAGGTGAGACCTTTCGGTTATCTTGATTTTTTGGTGAAAAGGCTTAATAATCAGCTATTTGAAGTGAATTTTGCGCTATTCAATACAAAAAAATTAGTATCGAAGATTTTCGATTCTATCCACGACACACAATAAACCTTCACAACGAAGTTTTGAAAAATCCTGGTAAGTTGTGATGTTTTATCAATTTTTTTTATGTTTAT
>JAYEKF010000026.1:0-13993 GCA_034660895.1 Thermoproteota archaeon
TTTATTCCGAGTGATTGCACAAACTCTTTGATAATTGTCAGTTTGCTAAGTTCTGATCTGCTGAAGTTGCACATTAAATACTTTTGTTCGACTTTGTCGACGTTATATTTTATGCCGTGAATGGGGCTTCCCATTAAATACTTCTTCGTTTCTTCGTCTATAGGTGATCTGTTTAATTCTGCTTCGAATGCTTTTCTTAGGTAATTGGGTTGAATTTTTTCTTTCTCCAAGCCAGCCCGCTCTGCCGAGCTTTTAACGATGCGCCAGATGCTTGAGACAGCCATTCTGCCTCCAAAGGGCACGTTTCTTCCTTCAGATGCAAATAAGGGACTGTTTGCCGTCAATTCTTTTACATTAGCTCCTTTTTCCCTCATTTTTTGTATTTTTCTTTCCCTCTCGTTAATATACGCTCTTAAAGAATCGCAAGTCTGAGCTCCAAAAAAAGCATAAAACGGAATTTGAGAAGCTTTTTTATTAATACGGGACGTGATACGAATTCTTATGGGAACATTGCTTTTTTCAAGCTGCCTTTTGACATGTCCATAATTGAGATTCCGTAACGCGGTTATTCCAAGTCCACTCTGAAACATGCACAAGATTATAGCTCGGTTTCGAAGGGAACTGGCATAGTCTGCCATAGCGTAAAGTTGCTCTTTGCTAGGGATAAACTCTTCTTTTTTAGTCACCCTAGGAATACTGTCAATTTCTAAAGAGATGTCATTCGCTTTAAAAAAAGACGTCAGGCAAGTCCTTACATGCCTTGCTCTTTCTCGTTTGCCAGAACTCAAGAATTCATTTATAAACCCTTGCACAAGTTCCGTGGTTACAGGAGGTGCAGAAGTCAATTCTTCTTGCCGGTCGAGTTTTTTAGCGCTAAACGCGATAACAATCAACTCGTTCGGACTCTTACCTGAGTATTCAGTAAACTTGTATAAGGTTCTGAGAAAACTGGGAATAGTTGTTCTCCATCCAGCTTTCTTTTTTAAATTCAAAATCCATTTTTCGACGCTCTCATATTTCAACAACAATTCATATTCGGCGGGGCCGCTGACGAAATAGCCGCGCTTACTCCGCTTACGCCAGTTTTTTGACATTTCATTACCTATGTTTCACTTATTTAGATTTGAAATTCTCTTAGGTGTATACGTTGTCTAGGGGCAACTAATCTGTAGCAACGTGTTTTCCAGCTGTAGACCTTTTTCTAGTAACTTTAATGCTGTTTCCAAGCTTTGCATTCGTTGCAATTACAGCGACATCCTTTCTTTCCTCAACTGTTTGGATTTCCAACGGAAAATTCACACTCCCCAACCAAAGTTTTTCCTTGCGGCATTACCTCTAAAAAAGGGAAAAAGGTATTGCAAGGTAAAATCTCCAGATTTACTTCAAACGCTCTCTGAGAATTTCTGCAACAACTTCTGACGGCGTCTTGTTCCTAGCGTCAGCCTTCGTCTTCAGCTTGTTCATTAAATCTTTGTCTAAGCTGATTTCGATTTTTGGCACAGATGGTTTTGGTGTACTCAACATTTTCACCTCTTAATTTTAAAACTACATTGTAAGAAGTGTTATATAAAAGTTGATACTTTCGATTTTAATCGAAAATCTTTTAAATTTCCTTGGTTTGATTATAAAATTGCAATGCGGAGAGGGCTCACACAACGTCAAAAACGGTGTTTAGTGTTAAAGATAGAAGGCTTAAAATTCGTCCAAACATGGTTTAGTTCGCCGAAATGCATACCTCCCAACTTGACGAGGCTATATCAGTTGCTACTACAAATGGTTACAATGAAGGGGATGCTTCCTGTATATTTGACGCGTAGATTGGGATATACTAGTAAACTCATCGACAAAGCTGTAACACAAGGGTATGTTGAGCTAAGTCTTGCTCCTAAAAAACCTTCAGAAAAAGTCTTAAAGCGGATTAGAGAAATCATAGGAAAACCTCCACGGGAAATGTTTGTTTGAAGGTTACTTAATCTTTTGAAAGCGAGACAAAAATGGTTGATGTTGGTGATTATGTTGTATGTCCTGTCTGCGACGATAAAACCCGTGTTGTTTACGTCAGCCGAAATGGAAGACGATGTATCCTTCCGCGCTAGCATGTTGCTAAATTACTTTTTTCCTGTCAATTGCCTTTCCCCTCCCGGTTCACACGCGTAAAAAGGTTCATGAAATCAAACAAGCACAGACAGGTTCACGTCAACTTCTAGAATTTACCAACGGCCTAGCGCGTAGGTAATTGGTAAATAAGAGAGAAATAAATTTTACACGTAAAGATTAAAGCATGACTTTTCCTCTTTTTAAAGCGGAAAACTCGGGGTGTCTAAGATGAAAAACTTGGAGGTTGCTAAAATTTTCTATGAAATCGCTGACTTATTAGATATTAAAGGGGTGCCGTTCAAACCAAGGGCTTACAGAAGAGCAGCGCAAACGATTGAAACGCTTACAGAAGATATCCAAGCCATCTACGAAAGAGGTGAGCTGGAAAAAATTCCTGGGGTTGGAGTGAACATAGCTGCGAAGATTGGGGAGATTCTGGAAACTGGACGTTTAGGATACTTAGAGAGGTTAAGAAGCGAGCTTCCGCCGGGATTAAGGGAACTAATGGGAATTGAGGGTGTCGGCCCTAAAACAGCTCTTAAACTTCATAAAATGTTGAATGTCAGTAGCGTTGACGAGTTGGAATTAGCGATTAAGGAAGGGAAACTTCGAGGTCTAAAAGGGTTTAGAGAGAAAACTGAGGAGAACATACTTCAAGGAATCCAAATGTATCGAAGCGCACAAAAAAGGTTTATTTTAGGCCGTATTTTGCCAACAGCGACGGAGATAAAGGAGCAATTGGAGAAACTTGACGTTGTGGGGAGAATTGGTTTAGCGGGCTCCATAAGACGTAGGAAGGAAACCATAGGCGACGCTGACATTTTAGTAACGTCAAAGGAACCTTTGAAAGTGATGGATTTCTTCACAGCATTGCCTCAGGTGAAACGGGTTCTAGCTAAGGGAAAAACCAAAAGCACCGTGATTTTGTCTAACAATCTACAAGTGGATTTACGTGTGGTTAAGGAGGAGAGCTTCGGCTCCGCCCTTCAATATTTTACGGGTTCAAAACAACATAACATTAGACTTCGGGAGTTGGCTCTGAAGAGAAACTGGAAACTAAGCGAATACAGCCTCTTCGACAAGGAGAAAAATGAAAAGATTGCTGGAGAAGACGAAAAGTCCATTTACGAAGCCTTAGAGCTAAGCTACGTGGAGCCTGAGCTGCGGGAGGACCGAGGGGAAATAGAAGCAGCGTTAGAAAGAAAACTCCCAAAGCTTGTCGGCTACGAAGAAATTAGGGGAGACTTGCATGCGCACACCGTGTGGAGCGACGGCGCACATTCTATACTGGAAATGGCTGAAGCAGCTAAGTCTTTGGGCTGGGAGTACCTCGCCGTATGCGACCACTCTAAAACTCTCAGAATCGCGCATGGACTGAAAGAAGAAGATCTTGTTAAGCAGATGGAGGAGATTGAGAAAATCAACCGTAAACTGGAAGATTTCACCGTCTTAGCTGGAGTGGAAGTAAACATCAAGTCCGATGGAAGTTTGGACATTAAAAATCAAGTGTTAAAGGATTTGGACATCGTGGTGGCCAGCGTTCACTCTGGCTTCAAACACTCTAAAGAACAGATAACTGAGAGAATACTCGACGCCGTACATAATGAGTACGTAAACGTCCTCGGTCATCCAACAGGACGAATCATACATAGACGAGAACCCTGCCAAATGGACCTCCAAAAAGTTTTCGAAGTTGCTGTGGCTCAAAAAGTTTTCATGGAAATCAACGCTTTTCCAAACCGCTTAGACTTATCTGACATAGACTGCCGGAGGGCAAAGGAAAACGGAGTAAAGCTAACTATTGGAACCGACGCACATCATAAAGACCACTTAAGGTATATGGAGTTGGGTGTGGCCACCGCAAGACGGGGATGGCTGGAATCAAAAGATATAATCAACACTTTACCAGTGAAGGGATTAAAAGCCGCATTGAAAAAGTGACTTATCGATGACTGAAGTACGCAGTTAATTTTTTATTCAGCTTGTCAATTCGGACGAAGCCGAAACGTTCAAACTGAACAATTTCATCCACGTGCAGTTTTTTACATTCATCTTCGGCGACGCCCTCTGCCTTAGAGGCGTCCGGCATAATAACCTCGCATGGTATGCCTGTTTCGATGGGAATCCAATGGATTAGAGGTGTCGCCATTTTTCTTGCTTCTTTGTAAGATTTGCTGTGGAAAACAGCTTTAATTGAAAAGCTTTCAGCCGTTTCAACTTGAACATTGAAAAGCTCCATCAACCGTACTATTTTCCCAATTTTCAGCAGTCCGCTATCATTACTGGAAACCCAGAACAGTGCTTTCCCCTCGGTGGGGTCTATCTTAAATCGGCGGACCCCCCGTTCAGGGTGGTCTGGATGCAAAGGCAGCTCGGAAGTGACCATGTGCGGAACGCTTTTAACAGTGAGTTGCACTGGATTGCATACAAAGAAGTATCTGTTCGCAGCTGGATCGATTAGCTTTCGGTTGTAGGCGTAGAGGTTTTCCCAACTTATCATGGCGTCCACGGTTTTGGGCCCTACATCGATAATTAACTTTCGAATCGCCTCGGGCGTAATTCCACGTCTTCTCAAAGCAACTAGTGTGGCAAGTCTTGGGTCACCCCAACTTTTGAAGGTGCCATCTCTGATTCCCTGCACAATTTTTGATTTGCTCAAGGAAGCCCCGGCGATTTTAAGCCGTCCGTAATGGATTGCCTCCGGATACGTCCATCCTAGATGATGGTACATGAATTTCTGCCGCACCTCGTTGGTCAGATGCTCTTTTCCCCGTATAACATGAGTTACGCCCATCAAATGGTCGTCGACGCCGCAGGCGAAGTTGTAGAGGGGCCAAACACGATATTTACCGCCCACACGCGGATGAGGATGTTTACCTGTGTCGATAATTCTCAGAGCCGGCCAGTCTCGAACGGCTGGGTTTGGATGATTCAAATCGGTTTTCACCCGCACCACAGCTTCACCCTCTTGGTATCCACCGTCCAGCATGTGCTTCCAGCGGGTTAGATGCTCGTTGGGAGGTAAGTTGCGGCACGGACAAGATTGTTTAGAAATTGTTTTTCTGCGAAAGTCTTCAGGTTTACAGGTGCAAACGTAGGCGTTTCCATCTTTTAGAAGCCGTTCAGCGTGTTCGTAATAGATGGGCAGTCTATCACTTTGGATGAACTCTTTGTCCGGTTTGCATCCAAGCCATTTTAGGTCTTCTCTGATCGAGTCGTAGAACTTCAAATTCGGCCGTTTATGTTTCGGGTCTGTATCCTCGAAGCGCATGTAAAAAAGGCCATTGTACATTTTTGCGTACTCGTAACAGAGAACAATAGCTCTAGCTGAACCTAAATGTAAAACGCAGTCCGGATTGGGCGCAAAACGGGTGACCACCTGCACATACTTTTTCGCATTCGGCAATGAGGGAAGCTTTCTCTCTTTTTTCAGCTTCTCCTTCGTCAGCTCTTCAGGATATTTTTTCTCAACAATTTTTCTCTGCTCGTCTGGAGAAAGCTCGTTAACTTCCTGAACCACCTTTTCGACTATAGAAGCAACTTCTTTTACCCTAGATTTCAGTTGTGAGCGTTCAGCAAGCAACTTTCCAAGAACAGGGTCTGCCCTAGCTTTCCCACCGTAATCAACTGCGTTAAGAAGCGCAATTTTCCGGATAACTTCTCTAAGTTCGTTTTCAGCCAAAGCGGCCACTCGACATTACAGCGTGATTAAATCTTTCTTTCTACAAGGTAAGTAGAGAATGCCTTTAATTTCTCCTTTGCCTTGGAAGGCGACAGTAGCTTATCGACTTCCTTCCAGCTTTCCTTTACTAACGCCTGCGCCGACCGTTTCGCGTATTCTATCGCCCCATATTTTTTCATCAAGTTAATCGCTTCGTCTCTGAGCTTCTGATCCGTAGTGTGCATGTTAAGAATTTCTACCAGCCTTTCCTTGTCTTTTGGATTCGCTTGTTTCAACGTTTGAATCACTATTAGGGTTCGCTTTCCCTCGGTAACATCCTGTCCGCATCCACCTTTCTTCTCTGCGAACTTTTCTCCCACAAGGTCGAGAATGTCATCGTGTATTTGGAAGGCTACGCTAACGGCTTCGGCGAATCTTCCTAATTTCTCAACTAGAGTATGGTTTGCGTCTGATAGTGTGGCGGCTATTTTCGCTGACAGTCGAGGTATGGTTCCACTTTTATACGCGCACATCTGAAAATACTGTGCTTCACTGATTTCATCGGCATCTGCTAAACCTTTATGCCAAGCAATATCCGCCGCCTGTCCAAAGCTGAGATGAATCATTTCCTTCACGTAGATTTCGTAGATTTTGTTCACTTTTTCCGCTGACAGCCGATTTTTACTCTGAATTAAGGGGAGAAGCGGCAGATAGTACATGGCGTTTCCAGCGTTGATTGCAATGTCTAAACCGAACAACTTGTAGGTGCATGGTTTTCCTCTTCGAAGTTCGGAAAGGTCTTCCACATCATCGATCATCAAGGTTCCGTTATGAATAACTTCGGGAATTATGGCGAAATCCAAAAAATCCTTCCAATTTTTGCCTAAGGCTTCGCAGACTAAAAGGAAAAGTGAAGGCCGCCATCTTTTGCCGCCTCTACCCAAAAATTCCCAAATTGGTTCAGCTACTGCTTTGTTTAAAGCTTTCAGATTGTATTCATAACGTGGACGCTCAAGCTGGAAAACCAGCGCATTTTCATCAAACTTTCTCGGAATGTATTTTTCAATCATCTTGTCAATAATCGGTGCTTTTTCTTTCAGAAATTCTTCTATGCTCAAATGGACAACGTCTCCTTAACACTAATTTTTGCGTTTAGCATATAATTCTGGGTGGAAACCTCTCATCTGAAGCCACTCAGCCGTTTTTCCAGTTATCACAACAGGGATCTTTCTCAACTTTTCAACCGATTTCGCTGCTACAAGGAACATTACGTTTCTAAGCTCCTCAATAATCAAAGAAAGTGTATTTTTTACTTCTTCTGAGCTTTCGGTGGCCGGCTGCAGAATTGGTGAGGAGAGACTGGTTATATGCGCGCCGACAGCTAAAGCTTTGGCTACATCGCTTCCAGTGCGTATTCCACCCGACGCAATTAATGTGACACTGGTGGATTGTGCAACTTCCGCAACGCTTATGGTTGTGGGTATGCCCCAATCCCAAAAAGTTTCACCAAGCCTCTGACTAAACTTGTTTTTCTTCATTCGCGCTCGGTAGTATTCCACTGCCGCCCAGCTTGTTCCACCCGCTCCAGCTACGTCAATTCCGCCTACGCCTACGGATTCCAATTTTTCCGCTTCTTCAGCAGCTACGCCCGCTCCAGTTTCTTTCACAATCACTGGAACAGCCAACGCATGGGCTATTTCACCTATTTTTTTGAGAACGCCTTCGTAGTTAGTTTCACCTTCCGGTTGAACAGCCTCCTGCAACGGGTTCAGATGGATGACTAACGCATCAGCGTCAATCATCTCCACCGCTTTTTTCGCCTCTTTGACTCCGTATCCTCGGTTCAGTTGAGCGCCACCGAGATTTGCCGCAAGAAAGGCTGTTGGAGCCTTTTTTCTGGCGACTGCGAACGTGTTTTCCAATTTTGGGTTTTCGATGGCGGCTCTTTGGCTTCCAATTCCCATTCCTAAACCTAATTCCTCCACCGCTTCTGCGATGGCTACGTTGATTTTGGTTGCTTCTGCGGTGCCACCGGTTATGGCATCCACCATAAGTGGGGCGGAAAACTTGTGGTTAAAGATGGTTGTTGAGAGACTGATTTTGTTTCTTTTAATTTCGGGGAGTGCACGGTGTATTAGGTGCACGTCCTCAAATCCGGTGGTGACTTGTCGAGCTTGAACATTTTCTTCTAAGCAGATTTTAATGTGATCCGCCTTTCTTTCTCTTGTTTGAGACAACAATTTTCACCTTTTTTCAATCACCGTTCCGGTTAAGCTTTCACCTTTAAGGGCTTTGTAAATGTTATTTGGTTCAGAAGCATTGACAATTACCGCGGGAACACCTTGTTCCACCGCAGGCATCAACTCCACAATTTTTCCAAGCATGCCCCCAGTTACATCCGTCACTTTGGCCTCTTCAATTTTTTGTTGTAAGGCGTGCAATTCCGGTGGGGTGGCGTGTTGAATGAGAGTTGCAGAGGAATCAACTTTTGGGTCAGCCGTGAAAAGGCCGTCCACATCCACGCCGATGATGATGTGTTGGCTGTGAAACTTTATGGCTAGTTTGGAAACAAGTTGGTCGCCGGACAATACGGTGAACCCAATTTCTGAGTCGAGAACCACGTCGCCGTAAAGAACTGGAACAAACCCTAGTTCGAGCATTTTCGTTAGTGGTCTTTCCTCCATGCTTTGAATTCGACCAGACTTCGTGACGCTGCAGGAGGAAGGGGGCACGGCCAATGCGGGGATATTATGGTGTATTAGGGCGTCTACCACCAGCCGATTCAACTCAGTCATGGCTTGATGCGTCTTTGAAAAACCAATAATTTGCGACGGGTTTTCATATCCCTCTTTTATCTTGAATTTTTTTGCAACTGGATGCCCGAAACTTCCTCCACCGTGAATTATGATAAGGCTTGAAACGTTTGCTTCAGAAATCTCTTTAGCCAACCGTCTTATCGCTTGCGTGTTCGGCGTTAAAGGCTGCTCTTTCAGAGTTATCACCGAGCCGCCGAGCTTCAAAACAACCGGTCTAACGTTCAACCCTCGCTCCCTCATCGGTTTTTCTTGCGATAAAAGCGGTTCCCCCAGCTTCTTCAATTGCGCACTTAATTTGTTCTAACCGGTTTGGTGGAGACAAAGCAATCATGCATCCTCCACCGCCAGCCCCAGTTAGTTTCGCTCCGAATGCTCCAGCATTTCTAGTAGCGTAAATCAGTCTTTCTAATGATTCATGGGAAACTCCAACCGCGCAAAGCAGTGCATGGTTTATGTTCATCAATTCGCCAAGTGTGGGTAAGTCGCCGTCTTGTAATGCTTCAACTGCACGTAAAGCGGTTTTTCCACCCGCCTTTATAACAGAGTCGATCAAGGATGGATATTTTTCTCGTTTCTCCGCTACTTTAGCAACCAAATTTCCAGTGGAACGCTCCACTCCAGTGTCACCTATCACTAAGGGTATATCCTCCTTCACATTTAGGGTTTTGAAGTTTTTACCCTTTTGGAACAATAGAACTCCGCCGTATGTGGATATGGTTGGGTCTATGCCTGATGGGGTGCCGTGGACGAGACACTCCGCTTCATAGGCTATGCGGGAAACCTCTTCTCGGGACAGATTCGCGTTTAAAAGCTGGCTGACTGCGGTGGCTGTAGCCGCGGCTACTGCTGCTGAAGAGCCTAAACCAGCCGAAACTGGAATGGAAGAATGTACCTCAACGTTCACACCAATTTTTCTTTCCGCAACCTCCAAAGCCTTCTGAACAGCTGTTTTGACGGGCTCCAACTTTACCTGTGCTTCTTGTCCACCGCGTTCTGCTTCGAAACGTTCCTCTACGAAAAATCCGGATAGCCCTAAATCTTTAGAGTGTACGTAAATGCGACAGTCCATTCTCAGTTCTGCGGAGGCATAGGCACGTTTGTCGATAGCTAGGACAACCGCTGGTTCACCGTAGACCACAAAATGTTCTCCGAAAAGTATGATTTTTGCGGGTGCTGAGGCTGAGACCCCCAAACGCTACACCACGTCACTTAGTAAAGGATACAGCGGCGTATCCAACCACGCTGGAATAGTCGCCGGTGACGTCGCCGCTGGTCTTATAACAGAGTAGGCGTCCCTTTCTTGAGCCTAACATCTTCACTGCGGTGATTGCTGCAACAACCGGACCGTATCCGCAGGTGGATATTCGCTGAGCTTCCACAATTGAGTAGTACTGTTGTTCATCCATTTTTTCCGCGGCGTTGAGAGCTAACTTGTCTTTTCTTTCCGCCAGCTTCTGTGGCTCGTAATGCGTCATGTCTGTGGAGGCGATCACCACACCGTTCTTATCCTTTAATGCTTTTCCAACTGCCTGCCCAACTTCTCGGCTGGACTGCAAGTCTTGCATCAAGAAACAGATGGGTACAAACTTGAACTTGGAACCGTATAGGTACTGAAGGAAGGGAAGCTGAACCTCAATAGAATGCTCAAACCGATGAGCTGAATCATCCACGTCAATAATGGTTGACTCCCGCAAAATCTTTTCAGCTGTTTCTACGTCAATTTCTACGTCCCCAAGAGGGGTACGCCAAACTCCCTTCTTCACAATAGCTAAAGCGCTTCCACGTCCCATGTGGTTTGGACCAAAAATCACAATAACATCTGGTTTGCCATCCACTGCGAGACAATGATATGCATGCGCAGCCACCGGTCCAGAAAACATGTAACCTGCGTGCGGGCAAACAAGCCCAACTAGGTTCCGTGGGCCGTCCTTCGCAACCTTTGGAACTTCACCTGGCCCCAGTTCATGGGTGAAACATTCTTCAATTTGTTTCCTTAAAGCTTCGGCGGAGCCAGCGTAAAATGCTCCAGCTTGGCATGGACGCCTAATTTTCATGTGTTTTTCTCACTTCTTATCCTTCTTTTGTTATTTTTGACTCGAAATCTTCAATAGACAGCTCTAGGTTTTCGTCCGGCGTCAATGTTCCTTTTTCTCGGAGTAGTTCTCGAGCGAGAAGCCAATGAATTACTGCAAGAGCCCGCCTGCCCTTATTGTTGGTGGGTATCACCAAATCAACACCGGAGAAATAGTTGTCGGTGCTACATAACCCTACCACCGGAACACCAATCACACCTGCTTCCTTAACTGCTTGATGATCCGCCCTCGGATCAGACACAAAGACAACGTCTGGTTCAATGCGGTGAGAGTAGAGAGGGTTTGAGAATAATCCGGGAACGAACCGCCCTACGATTGGTGTGGCGCCGGTTACTTCACAAAACTTTTCTACAGGTGTCTGTGCGTAAAGCCGCGCCGCCACAGCCACAACTTTCTTTGGTTCAAATCTTGAGAGAAATTTAGCGGCGACTTGTATGCGTTCGTTTGTTTTTTTTAAGTCTAGGACGAATAAGCCGTCGCCTCGAACACGGTAGATGAAGGGTTTCATGTTCTTTGTGCTCATCTTAGTTCCGATGTGAATTCCAGCGGATAGCAGGGTGTCACGAGGTAGCAACAATCCTTCTTCGCTTGGAATTAATTCAGGTTCTAACTCTTCATTTTCTTTCTTTTCTTCTTCAGACAAAGTTTTTTCCTCTTAAACGTAAAGTGCACATTCTACCTCTGTCACCAAGCATTTCCTCTATGTAAATGAGCTCGTTGATTTTTGCGATTCGCGCTCCTCCAACCACTCCGGTTTTGATGATGGGACAATGAAAGGCCATAGCTAGATGAGCTAGATGCGGGTCGGTTGTGTCGCCTGAACGGTGAGACATGACAGGAATGTATCCGGCGTTCTGAGCTGTTTTTGTGGTTTGCCAAGCGTCGGTGAGGGTGCCAACCTGATTCACTTTTATAATGATGGAGTTTGCGGCGCCCACTGCCATTCCGTGTTTCAGCCGCTTCTGGTTTGTCACAAACAAGTCGTCACCGCAAATAAGTCGCCCCTCAGCTTTACGGACGAGTTCAGCGAAGCTTTCGAAGTCTCGCTCATGAAACGGATCTTCCACGTAGATTAAATCGTGATTTTCTATCAGAGACAATACGAACTCCAACTGTTCCCCGGAGTCTCTTCTGGCTTTGTTATTCGAATAAATGTAACGCTTCTCTTTCGGCTTCCAAAGCGTGGAAGCTGCCATGTCAACGCCGATTCCACACTCAAACCCGATTTCTCCATGGACCTCTTTACATACTTTAGACATGATTTCCAAAGCTTTCTCGTTACTTATGTTCGCAGCCCACGCGCCTTCATCTCCTCTTCCACCTGCGAAGGATAAAGCCTTACTTTTGAGGAGCAAACCAACCTTTCTGTGGAATAACACATTTGCTTTTGCAGCCTCAAAGAAAGTGGTTGCTCCAACGGGTAAAACCAGAAACTCCTGTATATCCGGAACCTTTCCAAGGGCATGCTTTCCACCGCCTAAAACGTTTCCAAGCGGATACGGGAGTTCACATGCGAAGTAACCTGCTAAACGCTGAAAGAGAGGCACACCATAGGAGTTAGCTGCAGCCTCCGCCACAGCCATGGAAAAAGCGTAAGCGGTGTTTCCACCGATGTTTCTAAAATTTTTGGTTCCGTCAATTTCATGAAGAAAACTATCAATTTCTTCTTGATCGCCAGCGTCCATGCCGATTAGTTCAGGTCCAACCAGCTCCTCAACTTTCTTAATTGCTTCGTCTACTTCACCGTTCGGATAGGAAACCACTTCTTCCTCGCCTTTGCTTGCTCCGGCAGGAGCTGAGGCGGTTCCAAAACTTGTAGCGGTTGTTATGTCGACTTCTAATGTTTCCTGTCCTCGGCTGTTGAAAACTTTGCGAGCGGCCACATCCTCAATAACAGTTGACATGGAAGTATCCTCATTGAAAAATTTTCATTTCTTTTCGTTTTTCTGCTTCTTCGTAGAACCTTAGAATTTCATCGATGATTTCAACATGGGATAGGAGCATGCGACGGCAACAATAACGTTTCACCCCTAAACTGTCTAAAACTTTACCTGGGTTTTCTCCAGCTTTTGTTCTCTTCGCAAACTCTTCCCATTTGTCTCCGATCGATTTGCCGCATGTGAAACAACGCACAGGTATAATCGTTTTTCAGCACCTCCTATCGATAGCTTTTCTGACTTTTAGCTCTTGCACCAGGACCACCAAACTTTTTAGGTTCCTTTCTTCTGGGGTCGCCCGCAAGCATGGTTCTGTCGTACTCCATGAAAAGGGTGCGAAGACGAGCCTTTTTTGTCCATTTTAGAAGGGCGCGGGCTATGGCCATCCGCGCAGCCTCAGCTTGCCCCATAAACCCTCCGCCGGAAACTTTCACATTTACATCCACTTCTTTCAGCACTTCATCTCCTGCGAGTTGAAGCAGTCCCATAATTTTATCACGAGCTATTTTTGGTTCGAAAATTTCGATAGGAACCCTGTTTACGCGAATTCTTCCCTTTCCATGTTTTATAAGAGCACGAGCGACAGCTGTTTTTCGCTTACCGCTTACCACAATAGCTTTTTTAGAGACAGGCAAATCATCTACCTCTAGGATTCCAACCAATTTCCTTTGCTAGTTCCCCCACGGTCAAATAGGAGCACTTTAACTTCTTCGACATAGCGTGAGGGATTGTTAACGCTTTCTTTCCTTCAAATTTCTCAGGAACACCGAGGAAAACTCGAAGTCGTTTATAAGCTTGTTTCCCTTTAGGCTTTTTCCAAGGAAGCATTCCTCGAATCGTCCGGCGGACAAGTCGATCTGGCCTTCGAGGATGGAAAGGCCCTTTCCAAGGATGCCCAATCTTCAGCGACTCTTTAGCTTCTTTAACTCTATTTTTTCTTCCGCCTGATATCACGGCTTTCTCAGCGTTTAGGATAACTACATGTTCGCCTTGTAAGAGACGCTTAGCTACGCTGCTACTCATTCGTCCCAAAATGAGATTTGTTGCGTCGATTATGGTAACTTGTTTAACCTCCAACTTTTTTTCACCCAATAATTTTCACGTTGGCTCCTTTCGGGTTTTTCTCCGTCAACTCAACAAGTGAGAGGCATACTCCTTTAACCTTTCGAATTTTCAACCGAGCGGTTTCGGAGAAGGAAAAGGCTCCTACAGTTACTGGGTGGTTAATATTTCCTACACCTAACACTTTGCCTGGGACAACCGCAGTTTCTCCTTTTTCGGTGTGACGGGCCAACCGGCTTATATTAACTGTTATACAACGCCTTTTTGAACGTGATAAACGGTCTGCTACATCTCTCCATACCTCCGCGTCATTTTCTCGTGCCTTCC
>JAYEKF010000027.1:0-2693 GCA_034660895.1 Thermoproteota archaeon
GATTATGCTCCTTCAACAGAACGTCAAGACCTTCCATGAGATTTCTTTTAACTTGAATTGGATGGTTAAGTTGTAACTCACGCATTATGTCACGGAAGCTCATTCCATTCCGGTATAACATGCACACTTGCACTGGAGTATCCTCATCCACTATGTTCATGTCCACATGTTCCCCGTAGGATTTGTTTTTAACTGAAGGGTTTGGAATGTACAACCCTATTTTATCTTTGAACTCTCTGTAGTCAATGAAATGTTTGATTATGAACAATACAACCACACATGCACAAGTTGAGAATAGGTAGTAGAGATTCCACGCTTGAAACATCACGGTGATTACCGTAACTTGTAACGTAACTAACATTATGAATAACAGAATGAAAAACTTGAACTGCAGCTCAGTGAAACGTTCATAAAAAACATCAGACATTCATATTTTCCTTCCTGAATTCACGTTTTAAAGGTGTTTACCCTACCCTAAATAGTGTTAAGTTACGCCTTTTTTTTAATGACTTGCCAGCTTCTCAAAATAATGTACTGGCCATTCGGATTGTACAATATTAACATTGAAGGAATATGCTCCCTCTTTTTTTCCTTTACATAATGAATAAGTTTCCCCTTAACGTTACCCGCCTCTGTTTCTACAACAACTTGTCTCCCAACAAACAAAGCGACTAAAGGCATCACAGATTTCTCTTAAGAAAAAAGAGGGAAGGTTAAGATAGCACTTTCAAATTTGCATTGTCATAGATTTTCTTCAACCTTTCTGAACTGTAATCCGTGTAGTGTTGCGCTAAAACCGATTTTGGAACTCTCCCACAGAACGCATCGATGAATCTTGCTGGAACATCTAAGTCAGTCATTTCTTTAGCGAAGAACTTACGCAACTTTTGAGGCGTAATGTGGATTCCGCTTTTCTCTTCCGCTTTCTTCCATGCTCTTCTTAACGTTTTCTCGCTTGGAAAGATTCTGTTCTCTTCACTAAATCCGTTGTTACGTAAGTATTCCTTTAAGACTGCTTGCGCTTCCATATTAAAGAACGTAATCCACGTCCTTTTAGTGCGGTTCGACTTGTTAGGGAAAACCACTCGTTTCTCAATGTCGATGTCTTTCAACCTTAACCCTAACAACTCCGCTTTTCTCAAACCCGATGTCGCTAACATCAGAAAAGTCGCTTTATCCCTCACATTCTCTAAGCATTCATAGAACTTCTTAACTTTCTTCTTCGATACAATCCTCTTAGGTTTGAAAGGAACGTTTGGAAATCTGAACGACTTAACCATATGTGGCGCTTGTAAGAAATCCCGATAGAACCGCTTTAATGCGCTGAGATAATTCTTGTACGTTAATACCGCCTTCTCACGCTTTAGCTTTAACAGAAAAGTGCGTAAATCTTCCTTGTTGATTTCTCTCCAGTCTTTCCCTATTTCACGAACCATTTTACCTAAGTACCATCCATGCAAATCCGCTGTTTGCTTCTCCAACTGCAAATCCACCATCAAAAAACGCTTGAAATCACTGAAAACCGCTTCCAACGACCTCTTCTCCCTTCTAAGCATGTCTCCTAAGCTTGCGGTCGTGGGTTCAAATCCCACCCCGCCCGCCACATCAAATTGGCTGGCGTATTTTTCTTGCAGCTGAAGTATATGGGCTACCGAGCGAGTTTGAGTCGGCCTGGAGGTTTATGCCTCTCTTTTTTCTGGCTCGGGTTCATGTACACGAAATACTAGAAGAATTACAGCAGGAACCGTGAAAACAGGTATGAGAAGGAACGGAAGTTGCGGAGATACATAATCGTACAGCAATCCACCAAGAAGAGCGCCGAACGCCATGAATATGTAGGTGAAAAAGTTCATGGAACCCGTAACTTTTCCACGTTGCGCTTGTGGAACAAGATCAGCGAACAAAGTTTGATGTGCAGAAAAGCCTAGAAGTTGTGCAAATCCTATAAGAGGTAAAGCTATGAAAAGAGTTAAAAAGTTTCCATAAACAAACAGCAGCACCGCTGGAATTACTAAGAGACTTGACAAAATTAAAGGAATTTTTCTACCGATTTTGTCAATCAGCTTGCCTGTCGGAAAAGACGTGATTATCATACATATAAATAAGGCGATCATAACGTAACCCCAATTTGCACGGGCAAGCTGGAGAGCTGGGTCTTCTTGAGGCGAAATTGCAGGATTCGGTGTGCCTCCTATTTGGAGCACGTAAAAGGCGTAAACCAAAAAGAGTGGACCGCACATGGCGAATGAAACTCTTGTGATCATAGCGGAGAAAAACAGGAACAAAGTTGAACGTGGCACCATTTTCCATACGCCTATTCCTTCTTTCAACGCTTTTGGATATGAACGCAAGACATCGTTTAAGCTTACTTTTTCTGTGTTTTTCATGCTTTCTTTCAACTTAAGTCTTACAGTTGCCGCTACAAGAAACAGTAAAGTAACAATGATGTAAGCTATTCTCATCCCCATCACCGACCCATAAGTAGCTACTAAAAGAAGAGCTACTGCAGGAGCTGGCGTCGTTGAAACACTCATAATGAGGTTTAAAATGGAAAATCCCATCCCCCTTTTTTCTGGCGGTAGCGAATCTGCCATCATAGCATTCAACGCGGGTTGATATAGCAGACACAGGTTGGCTACGACTGCTCCAATCAAAATAAAGTACCAGCTGGGAGCAAATGCATAAAAAATGTA
>JAYEKF010000028.1:0-13671 GCA_034660895.1 Thermoproteota archaeon
CAACTTTCGTACTTCCCACCTGGAAATCAGGTATCCATCCACCCTCTCGCCAATTCTCTACGGTCTTCTCAAACCACTTCAACTTAGCCTGGAACACCTTCTTCTTTTTACCTTTAGCCTTCCGCCAGAAAGCTGTAGTCTTTGGGTGTGAATAGAAGGGGTCTTCCTCCATCCTGAGGTCAGATGGCACCAACAGATCTTTGAAGTCTCTGTTCCCTCCAAAAATTTTATAGAGAGCTGAAAGGAAGTCGAACGCCCTTTTATTCTGGGATTGATTGATCCATTGATTAGGATCCTTTATTAGTAAAGTTTTACCTCGGAACACTGTATCCATGCGATCCAAATACTCAGGGTGGGGATGATGATCGTAATGATAATGGGTGATGACTACTACGTCGGACTGTTCACCAAATCTGCGTATACGCTCGTACGCCTTCATGCAGAATAATGCTTTCTCCTCTAATGGAAGGGGAAAACCGGGTTGTAGGCCAGCCGCGCCTGGATCCACTAGGATCGAGACGTCCGGAGTCCTCACCAGCACAGAACTGCATTTGGCTCCCATAGAATCAAAGTATATCAACCGCACTCTGATTGAACCAAGCCGTATTACATCCTGCCCCTCGGATGTAGCGCGCTCTAGATTTCTAATCATGTTAGATCAACCAGCTTTAGATCCTTTATATCAATGTTCATACGTTTACCTGATGTTAAACTTCTCCCTTTAAAGAAAAAAGATTATAATAGAATAGTTAAAATTAAAGTAAATTCCTAACGTGTGCAGTCTAACTTATACTACTTAACTCTGATTTTCTTGCTTCCGCCGTTTAGTTTCTGTAAACAATCATATCTTCTCTTTACTACAGATTCCAGAACCTTAACTGGGTGATCTTTTCTGGGGGCCATTTTTAAGCCACTCAGCTACTTCATTGATATTATAGTATAGGAGCCCTTTAATAAACTTATATATTTCTTGTGAATTTTCTGTCCAGATCTTTTCCCTGTTCATATTAAGAAAAGTCTCAGTTGTTGCTAATGCAGTTCTATGGTTTCCGTCTTTATAGATACGTGGACTTGTTGTAAGTTCTCGCAAAAGAACTGCTGCTTTCTTATAGATACCTTTCATTTTTTTAACTTTCTTAAGAATTACTTCAAATAAACTAATTCCTGTTTCATATCCAGTATAACCTCCATATTCTCTCAACATTATTTCATGGGTTTCCTCTAGAAAACGTTTATTTGGATACCAAACAGAATCTTCAATAACCCCATATAATTCCTTAGGTTCCATCCTTAGCTTCTTTAACTTTTCTCCAATTCTTTTAAATGGATATTTTTGTGCATTCATTCTTTATTACTTCTTAGTGTAAAATGATACTAAGTTTCATTCTGTTTGGTAAAACTAAAGTTATTATTAGATTTTCTCTTTATTTAATATTCTTTTACCAATTCTGGATAGGTAAATGTTTATTAACACGGATGCACCTTTTACTATTATTAGGTGTACTTTTGTTTTACAAGCATAAGGAAACCACAGGTGAGCATAAATGAACAGTAAACTAGGAAAGCTCTACCTTAAGCTAGATAGGTTGAAGAAGAGAAGGTACAACACTAGAAAGCTTAAGGAGTACCACACTAGAGAAAGGGAGAAAGCCAGCAAGCCTAAAGACTTTGAGAAGCATGATGTCAAGCTTAGGTTCTACACCCAAGAACTAGAGAAGGTAAGGAAGGAGATTGCTAACCTAAAAGAGGAGATCACTGCTGAAGAAGGTAAGGTCAAAGAAAGAACTAACAAATAAAGAAACTCTACTAACTACTGTAGATAAAAAACTTTACTAGTCTATTATTATCTACTTTCTTTTCTTGAAGATCTTTACTCCATCCACATCTGTCACATACTCAAAGCCTTGCTCTACTAGTCTCCTAGCTTCACTAACAGTCTGGGCAGTAGCACTATAGAACTGTTCCTCCTCATCAAAGCATACTAGTTGAGTATAGATCATTGTAGTCTCTATCTTCTTATGGTCTAGCTGTTGCTTGACTAAGAGGATGTCTTTGGTTCTGTAGTAGAGCATGGTTGCGTAGTAGTGCCTTAAGTCATACAGTCTGATAGTCTTAATAGAAGGGTCTCCCAGCTTCTCAGCTACCCTATTCTTGTACTTAATCCACATCTTACTGATCCAGATTGACTCAGAGAAAGGGTAATCTGCATAGTATCTGTTGATGTACTGTTTTAGCATAGCTAGTGTTTCATTGGACAGTTTGAAGACTCTACCCAGATGGCCTTTGAACCCTTGGACGGTAAGGACTCCCCTATCTAGATCAATGTCTCTTAGTCTAGTCTTGCTCAGCTCATAAGGCATTACTCCAGTCTCCATCAGTATCTTAAAGATAGTAGCATACTTGAAACTGCTAGCAGAGATGACCTTCATAATGGAATCTTTAGTAGGGATTCTAGGCAGCTTCCTTTCAGCTTTATACTTAGGCTTCACCCATTCCAAACCATTAGTCAGTGCATAGTAGTTGTAGGCCTTAACTAGACAAACCTTGTAGGAGTTGGCATACTTCTTGTCAGCTATGAACTGTTTAACAGACTCTGGACTATCTAGGTTAGAGTGTTTAGCTAAGTACTTCAGCCTGTAGGATACAGAGTGCAGACTGCCCTCAGACAACCCTGACCTCTTAAGTTTTATTAGAGTGTTGATGACTCTTCCTTCTATGCTGGGTAATGAACCAGCCCTTTGGGGTCGTGGTCCAGTTTGGTCTAAGATTCGCGCTTGGGGCGTGCGAGGTCCGGGGTTCAAATCCCCGCGACCCCACCAGAAATCCCGAGGCCCCGTTAGAAGGGACAGCTACTTGCACTTTCTGAAAAGCTTCACGCCATCCATGTCAGTGACGTATTCAGAGCTGGTTTCCACCAATTGGCAAGCTTCTTCAACCGTTTTTTGTAATTCTTGAGGGGTAATTGTTTTCCTGAAAGCTCACCGTTGCGTATAGATTAACATGTTGCACTAGCGCAAGAGCTAGAATATGTCTAAATCCCTGGTGGCAACGCAACAGACTTTGTCAGCCGCGCCATAATAGACGAAGAGTTTATTGTTGAGTATTACTGCCCCTTCAGGAAACACCACGTTTGGAACGTCGCCAACTTTTTCATAATCCTCCTCCGGTTCCAGAATTGGTTGCGGCGAACGACTAATAACCTTCGAAGGATCGTGCAGGTTCAACAACGCGGCGCCTGCTCTGTACTTATGGTCAGCACTAACCCCGTGATAGATCAAGAGCCACCCTTTCTCAGTTTTTATCGGCGGCGGCCCAGTGCCTATTTTCTCTGCCTCCCATTCTCTCTCCGGTCTCATCACGATTTTGTGGCCATACCAGTCTTTGAGGTTTTCAGAATAGGCAATCCAAATGCTTGGAAGATCTGTGCCATAATCTGGACCTATCCAATCACGAGGTCTATGAAGCATGACATACTTATCATTAATTCTTTCAGGAAAAAGCACAGTATCTCTTTCATAAACTCCAGAAGGAGTGATGCAGCCGTGTCTTCGAAAACGGCTGGGAAGACTCTGTAAGTCATCCAAAGAGGATAGATCGTCTAATGAAGCTAAAGCTATGCGAGGTGTGCCCCTTTCAGAAAGAATGACACGGGCTTTCTCATTTGATATGCCCAGCCTGGGGAAAAGGGTTCTTGGAGGACCGCTTCGCCTGGAGTGAGCAACATACGTCATGTAGAGCTTGTTCTCAAGTATAACGGTTCGCGGGTCTTCAACCCCCCACTTTTCATATTCTTCTACAGGCTCAAAGACTGGATTATCTAATCTTTCAAAATTCAAACCATCTTGACTAGTCGCACAGCCAATCCTGGAAACGTATCTCTCGTATTCCCCAACCGCCCGATAAAGCAGATAGACTCTATCATTCCAATAGAAGGCGGCGGGGTTAAAAACCGCTATGGATTCCCACCAGTTCTCGCTGGGCTCCAAAATGGGGTTATTCTCGTAACGTCTTAATTTCACTTTGCGCAACCTCAGTAGGTTTAAAATGCGCAATTTTTTATTAAACTATTTACAATAGAACCTCCAGCGCTGTGACGGTGAATATGAAAATAGCAATAATGTCCCCTTGGAACGACTGTTGCGGCGTGTCGATTCATGCAGAGCTTATCGGCAAGGAATGGATAAGTCAAGGGCATGAAATTGTGGTCTTCGCTCCAACTGACGAGAGGGTTGGAGGTAGGATACCCGTTAAATCCGAGGATGAAAGATTCGTTTACAGAAACTGGGAGATGTACAGATACGGGGCTAAAGTTGAGGACGAAAGCTATTTAGACTTATACTTTAACCCGAACCCGATAATCAACGAGGACTATGACCTCTTCGTCGTCGAGAAGCCGTGCATAACCCCTCTCGGGAAGCTGCTCAAAATCTTCGATGTGGTAAAGAGAAAGGCGACCACTATAGCAGTTATGCACGAGGGAAGGGTTCCCAAGAACGTGAACTTCTACAAGTTTGATTGGGACGTAATCACGTTGTTCGATGAACGTTACAAGAAGCTTTTGGCTGACGCGCTGCCAGCAGATAAGACATACATTGTACCTTACCCGTGCCACCCGATTGTTGAAGGTAACATGTTGGAAGCCAGATCAAAGCTGGGGCTCCCACAGGATGAGGACACAAAAATCATTCTGGCCTACGGAATACGTCTAGAAAACCTACGCGAAGTGCTTCTAATCTTCAAGAAGCTGCGAAAAATATATGATGTCATACTGTTGATGTTATCCAGCCATGAGGAGAGCATTAGAGTTGCCAAGGATATAGCTCGCGAATACAAATTTGCAATGTTCAGAAAAGAAGCTCCACCAATAAGTAGGCTTTACACGTACTTCCACGCGTCAAACGCCATCCTTGTACATAAGAGTTCTGCGAATTACCTGCCAACGTCAAGCACTGTGCACCTATGCTTAGGTTCAACGCGCCCTGTCCTCTGCCCAGATAACAACTTCGTTGAAGTATTCGACGGCGAAGTGATGAAGTACTTAAGCTTAGACGAATTGGGAGAGAATCTCATCGACGTTTTCGAGGGGAGAAACGTTCAATCCGTTTTAAGCACCGCGAGGAAGTATGTAATAAGGAACTCAGCCAGCAATGTAGCGAACGCCTTAATGAGGCTAGCCCAATCAGTTAAATGAAAGCAAAACGAAATCTTTGTGTGCGCCAACTGGCTTAAGCTAGAGTTTGGGCACAGTTGGCGTTAAAAGAATTGAAATTGAGAAGGTTAGATGAAAAAATATCCGCGTTTCTTAACACCTGGATTTGTTCCTTTCGACCCGCTGGAGCTAGCAAAGGAAACAGAAAAAATAGTAACTCGAGAAGGTCCAGAAGGACTTGAAAGAAAATATGTAGGTATCTATTCGGCTCCAGTTTACAGAGGAATTGCTACAGGTTACGCTGCTGGCTGCTGTTTGCGTTGCATCTATTGTTGGAGCAATTGGTCGAGGGATTTTCCAGAAAGGTTTGGAGAGTTTTACTCTCCTAAGGAAGTAGCTCAAGGGCTTTTTGATACGGCTAAAAAGGGGATAACCTCTCCTGGATGGGAGCGTTTTAGACACCTTAAGATTAACAAGCTTAGAGTTTCTGGATGCGAGCCTACTTTAGGAAAGGAACATTTACTTCGACTATTAGAGTATGTGGAGAGGTCTGGTTATCCTTTCTATTTAGAGACCAATGGCATTTTACTTGGAGCAGATGTCGACTACGTGAGAAAATTGTCAGAATTCTCAAAGTTCATTTACGTTCGAGTTTCCTTTAAGGCAGCAACCCCTGAAGGATTTACCGAAAGGACAGGAGCTCTCGGGGAATATTACGAACTACCCTTCAAAGCGATCAAACGTCTCTTGGACGAGGGAATCTATGCAAGGGCTGCTGCAATGACAGACCCAAGAGTTATGCCAAAAGAGGAAAGAAGTATTCTGATAGAAAGGTTAAATGAGGTGCATCCTCGTTACGGAAAAGGAGAACTGGAGGAAGAAGTAATTGATGCTTACGACACTTCTATCAAGCGTTTGAAAGCTTTCATGGATAAAGAATTCGCAAAGAAGCTAGAAAAAAAGCTGAAGACAAGGGTTTAGAAAGAATAACCATAGATCGGGTTGAAGAACGCCCTCTGAAAGTTTAAATGAACAGAGAGTAATTAAAGGTTATAAAAGGGTATTCTTTACTGGAAAATCGTAATCTAACCTGCGCATATCTTCTTCGCTTAATCTCCATCCAATTGCGCCTAAGTTTTCTTTTATGTGCTCAATTTTTACCGCTTTAGGTATCGTAACGATGTTTGGTTTGGAGATAAGCCAATTGAGCGCTATTTGGACTTGTGTCTTGCCATACTTTTCCGCTAACTCATCCAACAGCTTTATCCCAAGTTTCGCTAATTCTCCTTTAGCAAGCGGCCTATAAGCAATAACCGTGATACCGTTTTTCTGACAATAAGGAACTATTTTCGATTCCATACCGTTTGTAAATTGTCCTCGATTTCTAGTTAGCAAGTTATACTCTATCTGATTTGCAACTATTTTATTCCTAGCATATTTCTGAGCCTCTTTGATTTGCTCAACAGAAAAATTACTAACACCTATAAATCTAGTAAGCTTGTTTTCAACCAAGTAGTCCATTGCCTTCATTGTCTCTTTAATCGGAATCTCTGGATTAGGTGCATGAATAAGGTATAAGTCAACATAGCTTGTTCTTAATCTTTTAACACTTCTTTTTATGGCCGAAATCACATCATTGTACAGTAGATTCTCTGCCTTCACTTTGGTCGTGATAAAAAGCTGCTCTCGCCTGAACCCCTGAATAGCTTCGCCCACTAACTCTTCAGCATGACCCTCCCCGTAGAGCTCCGCCGTATCTATATGGGTCATCCCAAGTCTAATCGCAGTTCTTACGGCAAGGACGCACTCTTTGTCGTGCGTCCTATCCGCCCTCAATCCACCGCCCATCTTCCAAGTTCCGACACCAAGAACAGGAATCTTAACACCATCGCTTAATTCCTTGAATTCCATACCTTTCACTTCGACACCAAAACTAATGTTATCGACACTTTAAAATTACTCGCGAATAATTCTCTGGCAACCGTGTTTTCCGGCTCTACAAAGGCATAAGTATACAGGACATCAAACCAGTCTAATGCTTTGTCTAATAACTTTCCACTTACACCTTTTTCCCCTAAACTCCTTGTCGAAAAGAGGGATGGAGAGATCGTGGTTAAACCTGCTGCAGACCTGAAGAAGTTTTCCTCAGAATTGAGAGGGTGTGTTAAAAAATCGAAGGCCAAACCAGAAAATATAAAGAGGATTTGGGCTGAATGATCCTGATAGATTCTAACATTTGGTGTTACTATTTTGATGAATCATGCGAAGAACATAAACACGCAGTGCAGTCCATAGAAAAAAATCATCATTGAAGAAGAAATACTCGTTAACACGGTTATCATCGTGGAATTGGCTCATTTCTTGATCAAGAACCTAGGTCCTGTGAATGGAAAAAAGAAACTGATGTGTTTCTTGGATTTTTTTGAGTGCTTTTCGAAGTATTGTTATGCCCATTATGAGTAGGTAGAAGGCGACGAAGGGCTTTGTCATTTTTGCTGGTGTGGCTGTGAGGATGTACGCTCCTAAGGCGCCGCCTATTACCCCTGGGATGGGAAGCTTGGTGAACAGCTTTTTGTCGACGTTTCCAAGTTTTAGGTGTGATAGGCTGGACGTGCCGCTTGTGAATATTTCTGCTGTGTGGACGCTTGTGCTTCTATTTCCAGCACAGTATGTATTATCTGGAAGTAATGTTGAAAGATCATTTTTATCGTCACTTTTGGTTTGGTTTTGATGTTATTGGGTGCTGTCACTGTTAAGGTTGATGGGGTCTTCTTGATTCCTACGGCTTTGCCTAGGGGGTGTCTTTGGCAGTCTTATGACATCCTTGAGTTTGTCGAAGTGCTTGTCGAAGGAGTATATTTCCTTTAGTTTGTGTGTTTTCATGGATAGGTATGCTAATGCGTCGTTAGCGCTTATGTTGCTGTCTTTCGCGAGCGGCATGGCGCTTTCATAATCTTCTACTGACACCGGGTAGACTTTGATGTTTTCGCTTGTTATGATCCATGCGAGGAAGCCGAGGGATTTCTGAAGGTTTAGTCCAGTTTCAATTATGTTAACGACTTCAGACAGGTGAACAGTGGTAATGGCCACATCCTCGCCTCGCTCGATTCTTTTCACGATGGTCTTGGCCTCGTCTTTTACATGTTGCTCCTCCTTCGTTAATGTCCTTCGAGGAATAAGGAAAGCGTGGAGGAAAACGTTAGAGTCCGCGAACCTCAATGTTCCCGAGACTCCAACAAGGCCTTCTTAACAGAGTGCGGATCGACGAAGTCTACATTTTCGGATATCTCGATGGAATCGAATAGGTCTGATGGAGGCTCGGATTCTATGGGGAAAAGTTCAATTCTGTCTCCACGCTTTATCAGCACTAATTTACGGGATTTCCACCCTCTTCTCCATCGTATTGGAATGGATATGCGGCCTTGAGGGTCCGCTTCCTTCACGATTACTTCTGCCATTTTATTCAGTCTCACCAAAATAAGACTTAAAGGTAAATATAAGTCTTTCACCAAATAGCGCGAAACTTAGCCATCTTGATTGCTTTGGTCACTAGCGTTTTCTCCTATCATGCGTCTTTCGTTGATATTTATGAAGTTGCTGAAAACTTTTAGGGGTACTTTAGACTTGTGTGCGCGCATAACCTACCCCCGGGTTTAATGTATGATCCAAATATGTTTTAGCCGCTGTTTTGCTATGCGTATAACGCTCTAAAAACGATACCTCCCTATCGTTTTCACCTATCCTCCCTCCCCCTAGGTTTTTATGTGTGCCACGTAAGCATGGGTTGTTGTTGCTTTGAGGTTGAAGGGTTTTGGCTGGGTTTAGGGGAGACTGATGTTGGGTGTCCGTGCGGTTGTTTTAGGCCCCTCTATTTGGAGTCAAATATGGTTGGTTGTGGGTTGCTGTTGTTCTTTTTCGCAGGGGTGTTATGGTTGATGGTTGGAGTGATCTGTGGGCTGGAGAGTTTGGCGTTGAAGCAAACGACAAGGTTTGGCTTAGCGTTTTAAGAAGCAGCGCGTTGCAAAAATGATTAACATAAACGATTCGCTGTAGTTTTTTTCAATAAGTCTACCGTGCTTAGGGTGTGGGAACTTTAAAAACTTTTGTTGATACGTTCAAAAGTGGAAAGAAAAGAAATAGGTTAAGTGTTTTTTGTTTTATTTTTTAAATCTTTTTTGGATAAGTGTTCCCGCCGTCTTTTTTTATTGCTTGTCTGCTGTTTAGTTTTGGTTCCCCGCCTAATGATTTGATTCTGCCGATGTCGAGCAGCATGTTTTTGACGTCGTCTTTCCATCCTCTTCCGCCGTTTACTCCTCCTGTGAGGGTGAGTTTTACGTTTTTGAGTTTCGTTTCTTCAATGATTATTTGTGCTATGGTTTTGACGTTGATTTGGTCTTCGGAACCGACGTTATAAATTTCAACATGCTTTTCTGATTTCTCTAATCCTAACAGTATGGCTTTTATGCAGTCGCTGATGTAGAGGTAGGATTTGGTTTGGCTTCCGTCTCCTAAGATTTCAAGTTTTTTAGGGTTCTTTTTTAGCTTTTGGATGAAGTCGTGGATTACGCCGTGTGTGCTTCTTGGGTCTGTTATGTTTGCTAGGCGGTAGATTATGGCTTTTTTGTTGAAGGTGTAAGCGTAGGCAGAGATGAGGGCTTCACTGGCTAGTTTTGATGCTCCGTATAGGCTTATTGGTTTTAGCGGTGCGTGGTTTTCTGGGGTTGGTATGGTTTCGGGTTCGCCGTAAATTGTGGATGTGGAGGCGAAGATTATTGTGTGTGCTGTTGGGTTGTTTTTGAGTTGTTGGAGCAGGATGTAGGTGGCGTAGATGTTCTGTCTGAAGCATGTTTGGGGATCGTTTAGTTCTAGGCGTACTTCAGGGTTTGCGGCGAGGTGGAAAACTGCTTCAGCGTTTTCGAGGGCTTTTTTGACGTGAGTGGGGTTTGTGCAGTCGCCTTTGAGCAGTTTTGCTTTTCGAGGCGTCTGCTTTAAGAGGTGTTGAATGTTTTCTGTTGAGCCAGAGGAGAGGTTGTCCAGGATGGTTATTTCACAGTTGTGCTCAGCCAGCCGCAGAGGTGACTTCCGATGAAACCTGCACCGCCAGTTACTAAAATCTTGGTATGCTCAGTCATAACCCGTTACGCGCCTAAAATCAGCTCAGAATTTGCGATTACACCTTTTTTCTCGGTTTTCACCCATTCTCGTGGCCTACGCAATATAATAAGCAACACCGCGTATAATGCAAAAAATGTCTGCGAACTCCAGTAAAAGTAAATAAACGGGAGCCACAACAAATTTGTCACCTTTCTCGGTTTTGAAGCATAAATTAAAGCTAAGCCGCAGATGAATAGGGTGAGCGTTGTAATCATCGCTGTGAATTGCATTGCAATCTGCCATAAAACATCTAGAGGAAAAGGTATAAAAAAAGTGTAGAATGCCGACAAATATGTTACCAATGAAACAATTAACATGAAAGGTCCAAAAAGAGTTGCCTCAGCGTCAATGTTTTTCCTACTCGGTTTAGCAATTAATTTACCATATTTGAAAGCAACTTCCATTGTTCCCCTGTACCATCTTGTGCGTTGCCTAAATAGCTGTTTCAAATCAGCTGGGCTTTCTTGCCATGAACGTACGTCTGGGGCATACCTAATTTTATAACCCTTTTCTGTAAGCCTCGCTGAAATCTCCATATCCTCAGACAGAACGTTCTCATCAAAACCGTTAAGCTTCTCTAAAACATCACGCCTTATGAATTGACAGCTTCCCTTCAAATGAACAAACAAGTTCAAAACATCCTTACCCCGCAAATAGACCTCGCACCAAACGGCTTCTTCATAAGAGACGAATTTAGTTAGCATGTTTTCTTCAGAGTTGATTGACAACGTTCTACCTTGAACAGCAGCGACCTCTGAATCCTCAAAATATTTACACACATTTAGCAGCATATCATGAGCTGGAACACTATCTGCGTCAAATACTCCAATAATTTCGCCTTCCGCATGTTTAATTCCATAGTTTAAAGCTGAGGGTTTACCATTAGAAAATGGTTTATGCAAAATTTTCACGTTTACGTGAGGTTCCTTATCATGTTTCATACAGACATCAAGAGTTCTGTCAGTTGATCCATCTTCAACAATAATTATCTCCTTTTTACCCGTCGGATAACTCAACTTTGATAATGCATCTAACAATCGGCTTATAACTCTCTCCTCGTTTTTCACCGGCACAACAATTGAAAAAGTAGGTAAATTTCTCTCCCCAAAACATTTTTTCTCAGACTTGTGTCTACTTCTGCGCAGATGCTTAACCCCAGCAGCTAAGATAGGTAAATTATAAAGTGACCAGACATACACGGAGAAAAATACGCAAATTAAAGCTGTGTAGACTAAGTTAAGCATGACTAATTATGCTCTTTCACAGGTGTAAGTTGTAGATCACAGCTTGAACACTGTGGGATTGTTGATATGCATTATTGCTAAAAACTTTGCAAAGGACACGTCAGACCCCCAATTTCGAGCAGAATTATTACCCCACTTCTGAGCAAACAAACTTAGCTTACGGGCAAGCGGAAAACCAACTTCCTTTAAGGCACGCAAAACCCTACTTTCAAGAACGTCTTCCAACTTTTTCACGACAGATAACAAGGCTTTAGCCAGCGTAAAGCTGCGCACTCCATCAACAACTTTTATCGTTAAATTAACTAATGCTCGGTCAACCCTGCTTAACGCTCTGAACCAGACTCTACGTCTGATGGCTCTCAACTTTAACTTACGCAGTTTCTCTTTTCTTAGCTTGTTTGCACATATCTTCTGCACTTGGAGCAGTACCACTGGTTATATTCTTGGATATGAACAAGGGGCTGTCCACACGTAGGACAGGTTGGAATGGTTAGAGGAGGAGGTGGAGGAGGAGCCACCTTTGGATAGTATGGTGGTAGTTCAGGTAAGGGCTCGAAAAAGTTTTGAAAGTTGAAGTGACCCCCCAGAAAATCCCTCAGGATAAAGGCAAAGATAGGAAAGACAATGATAATGTCCAGAACAGTCGTCAAATGTGGTGTAGCCCAGATGCCACCAGCAGCTGGAAGTAAGATTGCAACGCAATTCCAGAGGACATGATTTATCATTCCTACGAGCAAGAACAGCAACGGTAATCCAATCACGGCTTCAAAGAAGCTTCTGCTAACTGGTCTTTTAGCCACGAACACAAAAACACCTATGCCTACAAATGCAGACCAAAGCGGGTGCATAATTGGTGTAACCAAGAGCCTAGCCAAAGCATCTACTCCTGTCAATCCTAACACATAAATAATGCTTTCAAAGATTCCAAATCCCAACCCGGTTGCCGCACCTAGAGCAGCTCCATATCTTCGATTCAGAAACATCCTCGGGATAGCATAGGCAACAATTAACATACACATAGCTTTACAAACTTCTTCCAAGACTGGTGTAATGATAACAAACAGCATCCAAGCGGCCTGACCCATAGCCGGCAAGATTGCACGATTCACGGCTAGAGCAATAAGTGTACCCAAAAGAGCTGCAGAGATAAGTGCTATGAGGAACCCCATTATTGGCTCCATTTCGCTCTTGAACTGAGGCCGCCTCTCAAGAGCCGCCAGCTGAGCCCTAATTCTTGAGAAAAGGTTTGTTCTTGGCAAGTGGAACTCGCCACGCTCACGCTCTGCAGTATGTTTAGGTGGTGGCGGTGGTGGATAACTTGGTTGAGTCATTACTCTTCACTTACGACGTTAATGGAACAAAATTGGTAAGACAGAATAAATCTCTTATGAACCATAAATTTGAATCGTATGTGTTGCTAATACGGATTCCAAATCAAAAGATGTGTATGCTGCTCCATTACCCCGCATCAGATCAAGCTTCTCGTTGATTCTTCTAAATGTTTTCCAAAAAAGATGTTAAGCGCGCGTTAGACATTCTATTATGTGGGGCACCCGAGGCATTACGCGCGCTTGTTAAAATTTGAGGGAAAACAGCAGCTTTAGCAAGATAGAATAAGGCTATAACAGAATGGGTTAGTGCAGAATAAACGGAAGGAATGAATTTTTTCTAATAAATTTTCTTTGTTCACTCCTTTTTTAAGATACTGCACAGTCACTGCTTATTCTTCTTAAACTTAAACTCCCATTCACACCAAATTCCGGGAGGACGTTTATCTGGTGGGCAAATCTTACAATTCGTTTCGATGTTTGGATTTAGTTCTTCGGCGAAGCTTTTCAAATAGCCGAATCGTACCTTCTTGCAGGGGAAAACTTTCAATCCTTTACGGATTCTTGTTTCTTGTGTTCCACATCTGGTAACCCGGAAAATAGCTTTTGTTTTCGTCACTTCACTTTCCTTTTCAGGTATGTCCAAAGCCCAACTCGTGTTTCTTAAATTGAAAATAAGCGACGCTGGATCAATCTTTTCCACGTTTAACCTTTTCCTTAGATGCCTTGCTTCCAGTTTACCCATTACTTTCCAACAATTCGCGTCAATTTCAGTAGCTGCGTCTATGCCAAACTT
>JAYEKF010000029.1:0-13506 GCA_034660895.1 Thermoproteota archaeon
TCCGCTAGAAAAAATTGACAATTACACTTGGCGGATACCACAAAAATACAAGCCTGGAATGCGGGTGCCCGGCAGGGTCTTCGCCACTAAAGACTTGCTTAAAAAAATGGGAACCGACAGAACCTTAACGCAATGCGTGAACGTGGCTCATCTGCCCGGTATTTACAAGTACGCTATCACCTTACCAGACGGTCATGAAGGCTATGGTTTTCCTATTGGAGGGGTAGCCGCCACAGATTATGATGAAGGTGTAATTAGCCCCGGCGGAGTTGGATACGACATCAATTGTGGAGTCCGCCTTTTAACCACAAACATGTCCGAAACAGACATTAAACCAAAACTAAACGAACTCACAAACGCTATTTTCAAGAACGTTCCTTGCGGACTCGGCAGCCGCAGAAAAGACTTCCGCGTTAGCATCCACCAACTCGATCGGGTATTAAGAGAGGGTGTTCAATGGCTTGTAGATCAGGGAATGGGTTGGTCGGAAGATGTGAAACACTGTGAGGAGGAAGGATGCATGGGGATTGCCAACCCCGACAAAATTTCCAGCCGAGCTAAAAACCGTGGGCTCACTCAAATCGGTACGTTAGGGTCGGGAAATCACTTCCTCGAAATCCAGAAAGTAGACAAAATCTACAAGCCCAAAGTGGCTAAGGTTTTCGGTGTTACACACGAAAATCAAGTCACCTTCATGATTCACTGCGGCTCCCGTGGATTCGGACACCAAGTGTGCTCCGACTACCTACGCGTCATGGAACGCGCCATCCACAAATACAAAATCGCCTTGCCGGACCGGGAGCTCGCCTGCGCCCCTGGCACCAGCAAGGAAGCTGAAGAATATTACCAAGCTATGGCATGCGCCGTCAATTACGCCTTCTCCAATCGACAAGCCATTACACATTGGGTGCGAGCAAGCTTCGAGAGGGTGTTCAAAAAATCAGCTGAGCAATTTGGTTTGCAACTTGTCTATGATGTGGCGCATAACATAGCAAAAATTGAAGAGCACAAAATAAACGGAGGGCGAAGGAAAGTTTGGATTCACCGTAAAGGCGCCACCAGAGCGTTTCCACCCGACCACCCGGACATTCCAGCGGATTATCGTTCAGTTGGACAGCCAGTTCTCATTCCAGGAAGCATGGGAACAAGCTCTTGGCTTCTAGTCGGCACACCAAAAGCTATGGACATAACCTTCGGCTCCACCGCACATGGAGCTGGACGGACAATGAGTAGGTCCGCTGCAAAAAGAAAATTCTGGGGTAAAAATGTGAAAGAAGCTTTGGAAAAACGTGGGATGGTTGTTAGGGCGGCGAGCAACGTCGTGTTAGCCGAGGAAGCCGACCCAGTTTACAAGGATGTAGACCAAGTGGTAGAAGTAAGTGATAAACTGGGAATCGCCACACAGGTGGCAAGACTTGTCCCCCTTGCCGTTATAAAAGGATAAACTGGGAATCTCTTATAATCCAGAGTATTGTTTCTTAATCTAGCCGGAGGCAGAGAGTTGAAGAAAGTTCTTCCTTTAAAGCCGCCTGAAGGTGTCTCTTCTGTTGTTGAGGAGCACTGGATCGAGGTTAATTTTGTGTTGCCTCAGCCCATAATGATCGTTACGACGGTGGATAGGAAGGGCAACGTAAACGCTGCATTAAAATCTTGGGTGATGTACTGCTCAACAGATCACGTGATGTTTGGCTGCAGTACGAAGCATGATACCGCGAAAAATCTTCTAGAAACAGGCGAATTCGTAGTCAACTTGCCAAGCAGTCAGCTTCTGGAGCAAACTAAAATGACCGCTATAGACTATCCTAGAGGAGTGGATGAAGCTGAAAAAGCCGGGCTCACGGAAATTCCTTCCATTAAGGTGAAGCCGCCGAGAATAAAGGAATGCAAGGCGCATCTCGAGTGCAAATTGATTTGGCACAAAAAGCTTGGAAACACCGGAATAATCTTCGTTGGAAAGGCGGTCGCCCTTTCTGTAGACGAAGACGTTCTTAGCAGGGAAAAATATGCGAAGACAGAAGCTGTAAAGGAGATGCTGCTAATTCCAGAGGGAATAGGCATGATTAGAAAGATAGAGCCGTTGGGCCCCGTTCCCAAAATAAGGATGGAAGGATGAAGCGATGAAACTTGATGACTACTTAACGGGGTTTAATCGGTTAAGAGCGCTTTACAACACGGTGAACCAAGAGTTCTCTTCAAAGAGGTTAGTACAACACGATTGGAATCATGTTCTTCGAGACGTAGCGAGGGCGATAACAATCGGGGAGGCGGAGAAAGCCGACGTGGAAACAGTGTTAGCGGCGACGCTACTTCACGATATCGGCAGGCTACATCCAGAGATGGGTGAGGACCACGTCAAAGTCGGGGCAAGATTAGCGTCAAAACTCTTAGAAAACGCAGACTTCACTGACAAACAAGTCAAAGAAATTGTTCATTGCATTGAAACTCATGAGACGTACTCATTGAAGGAGCCCAAAAGCATCGAAGCGAAAGTTGTTCACGATGCGGACGCGCTGGAGAAATGCGGGGAAATCGGAGTTGCCAGAGTTTTCAATTATTTCATAGGAGAAAAAGGTCTCACCATCAAACAGATGATGGAAACCAACGACGAAGAAAACGAGTTGCACCCGCCGATTTTCTACACACAGACTGGAAATAGATTAGGCGAAAAACGTTTCTTGAGAGCACATGAGTTCTGGAAGCAGTTAAGAAATGAGTTAGCGCAGGAAGAGAGAGAAACAAAAAGCATAATTCCAAGCTACGAAGAAAAATAGTAACCGTGAAGAGATGGGGCACACGAAATGAGATTGAAGTACGACGCTGTAGATTTCATCCTCAAGAGAGGCGACGACTACACGAAATTGCACCTGCTCCAGTTCCTTAATCTGCTCGACACAAAGATGGCTAAAGACTTAATCTTAACGTTGTTGAAGTCGCAGATGCCCAGCAGTGGCTTTCCAAGCAGGTTTGACAGGCAAACGGAGGGGATAAGAGAAACGTGCAGAATCGCCCTGTTGCTTTTGAAATGCGGAATTCCCTCACATGGATTAAACATTCAGTGTGCGGTTAATTTTCTGCTTAAACATCAACGTGAAGACGGGGGCTGGAGCGAAAATCCGGAGCTGAGCATTCCTGAACACATGATTGAGCTAAGCAACGAGAAAAGTGTAACTTGGCTCACCGCCAACGTCGTCGAACTAATTCGTGAAGTTGGATTAGGAAGCAACGAAGCATGTCGAAAAGCGTTGAGTTGGCTTAGAGAAACCCAAAACGAGGACGGCGGCTGGATGATGTTTGAAGGAGACGGATTTAAAGGTTCAGACCCCGACTCCACTGCACAAATCCTTTTCATGATAAGGGAAATCTACGGAGAAAACAACCCGGTTTATCTCAAAGGAAAACCCTTCTTTGAAAAGCATCTTGATGAACTTGCGAAGGATGCGGAAAGAGGTTACTATACGGCTCTGAACGGAGGGAAAAGGGAAAACGACATCTACCATTTAACTCATTTGCTTGGCTCCTCGCTTGTGGACAAGAACAGAAGAGTTGAAGCAAGCTATGATTTGAAAGATAAACGTGTGAAAAAAATTGTTAAGGCGATTCTCGATTCTCAACGTGAAGACAGTGGGTGGAGTCCATTTTGGACTGAGGAAAGCAGCCCGGTTTACACCATGCTCACCTTAAAGTTGCTAGTTTGGGTTAGAGCCTTAAATAGGGAAAACTTAAAAAATCAACTCAAAAGACACCTTGAATCCTCAGTAACAATGTAGGTCAACCAACCATGAATGTTATTATAAAAAACATTAGAAAGGAAAACGTCCGGAACATCCCTAAGCCCTGCAAAAGCTGTTTGTACTGGGAGTTTCCTGAAGATTTCGAGGCCGCCCAAAAGAAAAGCTTAGAATTAAAAGAAAAAATAGAGTTTGCGGCAAAGAAGGCGGCTTGGTTTTTACAAACACAAAAGAATTTTGGAAACTGCGGCAAAATCGTCTACTTCAACAACATCCCAGTTGGCTACGCTCAGTACGCTCCTTCCAACATGCTTCCACAAGTCGAAAGTTACGGTTCCAACCGAATTGGACGGAGGGAAGACGGCGTTGTTTTTCTCTCATGCCTGTTTATTGCTAATAAAGAGTTTCGTCGGAAAGGATTAGGAACAAAACTTCTTAACAGCGTAATTGCTGACTTAAATAGGCGCGGCTTTAAGGCGGTTGAAACATTTGCTAGAAGAGAGATAGCTAATAACCCCTCGGGTCCTCTAAAATTTTACCTTAACAATGGATTTCACGTGAAGGATGAAACTAATCCCGATTTTCCGCTGGTGAGGTTAGACTTTTAGTTCTCTCAAACTTGGCGAATAGGGAAAGTTGCTTTGATAATTCGAAGATACGTTGAAAAGGACTTGGCGGAACTTGTTAGGTTGCTAAATGAGACACGCAAAAACAGCTACGAGTTTATTCCGTACACCGAGGAAAAGTTCGCCGCTGAAATAAAGAAGGGCCGTGCAGCTGTGCTAGTAGCTGAAGACGGCGAGATTGCAGGGTTCGCTATGCTTTATAGAGGGGTGCATGGAAACGAAATAAGGTGGTTATGTGTCAAACCAACGCCTGAACGGAAAAAAATTGAAGACCTGCTGGTTCAAGAAATCGAGAAAGAAGCAAACAGTGAAGAAGTGTTCGCTGTGGTGGATTCGAAGAACCCAGAGATGACAAATTGGATTGAAAGAGGCTACACGGTTAGCGGGGGACTCTACCACATGATTGCTAAACTAAAACGCCCGCAGCCTATTCCACCCGTGCCAGAAGGCGTTACTTTGAGAAGTTTAGCTAAAGATGAAGAGAAAGCACTCGTAGAGGTGGTTAATGCTTCTTTTGAGCGGGAGAGGATTCAACTTGGGGTCCTCCAAAAATGGAAGTCTAGAGACCCGCTGTTCAATGAAGAGTGGGTGCACGTTGCTGAGTTAAACAAGCAAATTATTTCAGTAGTGGTTTCGAGACGTGCATTAGAGTATAACCAGTATTACGGCGGTAAAAGAGGTTATCTTGGACCCGCCGCCACCCTCCCTGTACATAGATGCAAGGGACTAGCTAAAGCCTTGACCTGTCGAGCTATGAACTATCTTCTGCGGAAGGGAATGGAATCAGTTTCGCTTTACACTTCAGAACGTAACTTGCCGTCGGTGGCTCTTCTCAAGAGTTTAAGCTTCAAAACAAAATGCAACTGGAAGTTCCTAAGAAAAAACCTCGCTGAAACCCAAGAAAAATGTGGTTGAGCGGAACTGTCACAAATTAAACGATTTAAACGTAGATTTATACAAATTATCTAAAAGAGTGTAAGCTATGGCAAACTCGGTTGGTGGGAAACTAAGACTTGACGCTGAAGTGTATTTCTTAACAGTAAATGAAAAGGTTAGAGTGGAAGACGCTAAAGTCTATTTTCATTTGAAGGGCTACCAAAGAGCCCGTGTCACACATCTCGATGTTGAAAACAGAGTTATTGGAAAAATTATCCACCGAGGAAGAGGCAACATGTTAGAAATACAAGGAATTAAAGGCGGAATTAGAATTCATCCGAAAGACGAAAGAGAAATAACTCGAGGCGACAAGAAAATCAAAGTTAAGGAATTAGAAATTTGTTGCCCCTTATTAAACAAGGTGCTCAAACCAGGTGAAACGACTAGAACTTGGGTGGGTAGAAAATTCGATGGAATCTATGTTGGGTTCAGAAAAAATGAAGTTTCAAAGATAGAAAGAACAGTCGAAAAGGAGTTCGGAGTGAAACCTTTAAAACACTTAGAAAAGAAACCGGAGAAAGTAAGAAAGTCAACAGGTAGTTAAACGAGTATATGCAAATAGATATTCCTGTGCATATCCCGCGTATTTTCCAAAGTGTGTTCGCCCAAACGAATTAATTTTTCGGTATTCAAGAGGAGTAATTGCCTTTTTGTTTGAAACCTTTTCTACAAAGCGTGGTTCAAAGTGGTGTGAATAATATTTCATGGTGACGCGTTTCACCCAAACGTCCACTGGAAACGCCTCTAACTTATCTAGTGAGAATAAAAGAACGCAGTCCGCAACCTTTTGTCCCACGCCCGGTAGAGTTAACAACTCTTGTTTAGCGTTTTCATAACTCATTTTCTTTAGGGCTTCTAAACTAAACTCTCCATCATACACGTTTTTCGTGGTTTCCAAAACATGCTTCGCCCTAAACCCGAGTTTGCACACTTTTAATTGTTTTACATCAGCGTCCGCCAAATCTTCAGGCTTCGGAAAAGTGTAAAACGTGTATCCGTTCACTATTCTTCTCTCTCCAAATTGTTTAGAAAGCCTTTGAACCATGTCCTTGATGGCGGGGATATTCTTGTACGTGGAGCATATGTAGGAGATGAGGCACTCCCATGGCTCCTGCCTGAGAATACGTAGTCCTTGAAACATCTGAACCGCTCGTTTTATGCAGTCGTCTTTGCTAATTTGGTGAAGTATGGCAGGTAAATTATCGTCCAACCGAAAATAATTCTCCACAAAATCAACACTTGCGCCTTCAAACTCTAATCCTGTGTTTGCCCTCCTTATTTTAACAACTTTGTTTTTGACAACGCCGTACCACCATCCACCATGTTTCCCCCACCGAAATGATTGACCGCACCGCAGGGTATGCTCCAAATCGAATGGCGTAACAAACTTATCCAGTTGAATTTCCATAATCGCATCAACCTCTTAGATATGACACGTTAAATAAGATTCGCTGTTGCCAACTATTATGGGAGAGTTTTCAACAAAAAAGCGTCTAAGACTGAGCTGTGTTTTAAATAAATGGAAGAGAACAAAGAGAATAATATTTCAATGGAACTAACGTAGGGGAATTACGGTGAAACTGAGAAAAGTCAGTATCCTATGCTTGGAGGGTTTCCCGCTAATAAAGAAGGGAGATGACCTAGCCAAGCTTATAGTTGAAACTGCGGAAAAAAATGGGGTCCGCGTAGAGGATGGAGACGTTTTGGTGGTGGCGCAGAAAATTGTGTCGAAAGCCGAAGGACGCGTAATAAAACTAAGCGATGTGGTAGCGTCGGACAAGGCGAAAAAAATAGCGAAGATAACGGGGAAGGATTCAAGGTTTGTGGAGTTGGTGTTGCGGGAGACAAAAAAGATTGTGAAAGCTTCACATGAAACGCTGATTGTGAAGGACGTGAGAGACATAGTCTGCATCAACGCGGGGATTGACAAATCTAACGTTTCGGGTGGAGACTCCTATGCTCTTTTACCGAAGGATCCAGATGAATCTGCAAGAAGAATACGATCTCAAATATTAAAAATCACTGGAAAGAAGGTTGCGGTTGTGATATGCGACACATCCAGCCGTCCATTCCGGAGAGGTCAAGTTGAATTTGCAATCGGACTTGCCGGTCTTAAATCATTCAGAGACTATCGAGGACAAGAAGACCTTTTTCGTTATAGGCTTAAGGTGAAAAATGTTGCCGTCGTAGACGAGATTGCGTGCGCCGCGGAGCTCATAATGGGGCAAGGAAAAGAAAGAATTCCAGTGGTTATCATCAAAAACTTACGTCGTGCGGAACCAAGCGAAACCTCTTCTATAAAGGAGTTGGTCATTTCTAAGGAAGAAGACTTGTTTAAAGGAACTTTGTGATAAAGGGAATGCGTTTTTTACGTCTTGCTAAAACATTTTTTCGTTATGGAGGCGTAGTTGTATAGTTTCCTTGGGGAATGTACCTTCCAACATTAGCTATTACAAGGGTGTTCGCTCCAACGTATTCTATGTCTGTTGTAATGTGGTGGTTTCCGGACGCTTGGTTAGACACAATTATGTTGTAATCGGTTGTTCCTCCTGCAGGAGCATATTCGTTTATTCCAAACCCAGAGTTGTCTTGTACAATGTTTCCAGTGATTACACAGTAGCTTGCGTTCCATAGACAAATTCCTTCATAGTTCGCTGTGGGACACCCCCCATTTTTGTTTGCCACATTATTTGTTATGGTAACGTTTCCTACTTGTATTGGCAAATGTTTTTGTGTAGCTTCTGATGTTACCAGAATTCCTCTTCCCAGATTGTCTGTGCAAATGTTTCCGTTGATAGTTCCGCTGTTCACACCATCTACTACTATTCCGTCGCCATGATTGTGGTGGCTCCAGTTGTCTGAGATTATGAAGTTGTAGCTGTACATGATCAAAATTCCGTCTCCCTCTCGGTTGTCATAAACAATGTTGTCGGACACTATTATGTCATGGCAGTCCCCCCAAACCGTCTTCTCAGATGCCTCAATGTAGATGCCTGACAATTGGTTGTTGTAGACGTAGTTGTCTGTAATGATTAAATTTGTTGCATAATTTATTGCATGTATTCCTGAACCCACCCTATTCTGGTAAGTATCATTCCCATTATTGTAGATATAGTTGCCACTGATTCGATGATTTTTGTAGGTGCAGTCACCGTTCAAAGTTATTCCATCATCATTGTTATGGTGTATTCGGTTTGTTTGTATTGAAACATGATTGCAATTCCAGAGATTAATCCCCGACTTATTTGAGTAACAATATTCTCCATACGCAATTTGAATGTAGGATGATTTTGCAATATTTATGAGGGCAGCCGATACACCTTCTCCAGTTATTGTTCCCCCGGTTATTTTGATGTTTGAATCTCCGTTTACAGAATCTTGGTTCTCTATTGCGTATTTTCCTTTTGCTGCTCGGAGAGTTGTTTGCGGAGAAAGCTGTAACCATGTGTCGCTGGAAATAAGTAGTTCAGTGTCTAAAAAATATGTTCCTTTTTGGATGTGAATGGTCCCTTTAGCGTTAAGAGCATGCTGGATTGCTTCTGAAGCATTTGTGCCGGAATAGTCTATGGCTCCTGTCGAACTGTTTTTAGCGTAGACAGTGGAACCATTTTTGTAAATTACGTAATCTGCAGTTTCCATTTGAACCGCTGGGTACACTATTGGATTTGGTGAAGCCTTATCGTTGTTTCCATGAGTGTAACCTGCTAGAAAAATGATTGGCGCTATGATTAAAGCGAATAATAGAGTGATCAAAAATTGCTTGCGATAAATTTTTTCGCTATGGAACCGGTCGCTTTCCACTTCTCATTTTCACGGTTACTTTCTTCTTACACCAGAAGGTTTGAACACCGGATATAAAGCTACATAAACACCGAGTTCTGGGACAAACTTAATCGTCTTTATGCAGATCTTACTCGTACGCTCTCTTTTCTGAGCTTCCGCCCGTGCAATAGCCAAAATGTCTCCATGATTAGTGGTTCGTTCATTTGGATAAACAACGATCGAACGTAACCTTTCACGCGAATTCTTTGAATTCATTCTTAACGCTTCACAAACCAATTTTTAACTGTTTTCTTGATAACACATGAGCGCTCTGGTATGTGAATCGTAAAAAGGTTAAGTCATAAAAGCTTTTGTAAGTAGCAACTGTGAACTAAAAACAAGAAAATCAAACTAACAATTTTTACTTTTGTAGAGTCTTCTTTTGCTAGTTATATCGTATTAGCGTGTGAACATGGGAGTAGAAGGTTGCAAGAAGGGGTTGCTTTTCTTTTCTTCCTTAATAGTAGATACTGGGCCATGTCCTGGATAAACGATGAAATGATCCGGCAATGTTGCTAATCTCTCCTTAATGGAGCGCATTAACTGTTTATAGGACGCTCCGGGGAAGTCAGTTCTTCCGATGGAACCCGCAAACAAAGTGTCTCCAGTAAAAACTGCATTCTCGCCTAGAAGAGATATACTCCCTCGGCTGTGTCCTGGCGTGTGAAGAACTTTTAATGCAATGTTTCCAAATTTAACAACATCTTCATCATGAAGCAGTTTGTCGGCGGGTGGAGACCTCGCTTCAACTCCGAACAGTCCAGTCGAACCTTTTCCTGCTTTTGTCAACATGGGGGCATCGTATTCGTGAATCAAAATTGGAGCCCCCGTTTTTTTCTTCATGAAATGGTTACCAGATGTGTGGTCTGGGTGGCCATGTGTGTTCACAACGTACTTAGTCCGTAAACCTTTTTCCTCTGCTTCTCTCAAAATTTTTTCAGCTTCAGTGTTGTTGCTAAAACCTGGATCAATTAAAATGGCTTCCTTAGTTTCTGCGCATCTCACTACATAGCAATTTGTGAAATACGATCCTACCACCCACCTCTTCACAATCATCAAACCAGCCCCCTCGAAAGCAAACATCTATTTCAGCTTTAAACGTTTACTTTTTCATTTGCATAGAGCACAAGCAAAAAATACATTTAGCCCTATTTGTCTGAAAGAAGTATGGGCGGCCAAGCGCTAGTAAAATATTGAAATTGTTCAATAAATTTTCTGCCATACATTTACCGATGGGTCAACGTGGTTAACTTTAGAATCTGATGGAATAAACATGATGTTGTTGCTCTCATGGGTCTTTGATTTTGAGGGTGTGCTTGGTTTTACGGATGTCTTTAGCATGCTTTTCAAGGTGGTGAGCGGAGTGTGAATCACTTGAACGGAGGTTTTGAACAATCGAATAGACCAAAAGGCTCTTGTTAGCATCGCTAGCACTTTATGGTATAGCTTGTAGCATGTAAACCACAGTGTAGTGGTCCTTCTTTTCGGTGTTTCATTATTGTCTAGCAACCGCTTTGTTTTTTCCAATTTTTTTTCTACGGATGCTTTTTTATTGTTCGTTAGGTGGAGGATTTGATTGTAGTTCATTTTGGCATTCCTAAAGAGTATCGTATATCTTAATATATAATTTCCTTGCTTCACTAAAAGATATATATCCAAAAACGATACGTTACAGCAACAGAAATCAGATGTTAAGAATACCTATCCACACAAGATTGTTTTTATGATGTAAGACAGAAAGCTTTGAAACTCCCTTTTAGTCAGTTTTGATTTTCCATGTTTTCTGTTCGCAAATGTTATTGGGATCTCTTTTACGTGAAATCTTTTAGACCAAGCTTGCCTAACGGTTTCGATTTGTACCTCATAAGTTTGGCTGTGGAGGGAAGGTAGAGCACTCCTAATGTATGACATAGAGTAGCATCTAAAACCGCTTGTGCAATCTCTAATCTGTATTCCTACAATCGTTGATGCAATGAGATTAGCGATTTTGCTGATCAACCATCTGACGTGGCTCCATCCAACGATTTTGCCGCCGGAGCAGTATCTGCTTCCAATCACGAGGTCGTAGCCCTTTTCTGCAGCACGTACTAATTTGGGTATATCTTGGGGATTGTGCGAGTAATCTGCGTCCATAGTGATTACATAATTGGGTGAGTGTAATAAACGAAGCATCCACTGGAAACCAGCGGTGATCGCGGTTCCTAGTCCAAGTTTGGCGGGTCTGACAAACAGGAGAATATTATTGTACTTTCTTTGAAGTCTTCTTACTATGTTGGCTGTTCCATCCGGGCTGAGATCGTCAATTACGGCGACTAGAAGATTAAGCCTTAATGCTTGGATTTCTTCGATCAAATGTCCTATGTTTTCAGCTTCGCAAAAGGTTGGAAGAATAACCGCTACAAGAGGTTCAGCTTGAAATTTGTCCCAGACCAAACCATTTATCCGGTTTGGAGAACTGGAGTTAACGGTTGCAGGTGGTTCAATTCTTTCTTCCTCTGCGGCCTGTTGTGTAAACTTCTTTTTTTCACCAAATATTTTTGGGTAACTCATCTTTGTAAACGGCTGGTAGCTCATCTTATTTAATTTGTATGAATCAAAGTGTGTATATATGCGCCTGTCTATATATAATACTCTACATTTTGATTCCGAATCCGAATAAAATACATATTTTATATGCGAATGGAAGTTGAAAGTATACACGGGGGAAACATTTTGAAAGTGCACAACGCAACATACTTCGCCAATCTCACCACCGCCTTCGACAAAAATGTTACCGCATTTTTCACGGGGAACATGAGTGTGATGTACACGGTTATAACGCCGCATCGGGAACACATGCAGATAAATGGAACTATTGTGATAGTTGCGAATCATACTTGGACAACTGGGGATACGGTCTTGGCTAACTACACGATTTCTTCTGTTAGCTTGACTAAGAAGATTCATGGCAGGTACGAGTGGATAGTAGTGGGTAAAGATGCCGCAACGATTGACTCTATAGGCGCAGCGTATATCACCGAAGCCTTTGACTCCTTGAAAGAAATCCACGTTTACATGACAGCTATGGGCATTAATGATACAACATATGGAGTACACTCTCCGTTCGTGATGGGCGGAGCCAGTAGCGCTACCAAATCCGATTACAGAGACAGTCTAGGGCGAGTGGGACTTAGAGATGACTGGTGCGAAACCACCCCTGTCTCCAGCAGTGACATGATCTTCGCCGCTGGACCAGTTGCCAATTTAGGAACAGAATACTTCAATGAGTTCACCATGGTATTCTTCGCTCGGAGCGCCTACGTAACTAATAATTCGTTGTCACAGTCCAACAAAATCTTCGCTGTCAGCAGCTGGGCTAAGAATGTCACCGGGTCTGGATCTGCAGCAATATCTGTCTACAAAGACTTGAACGGAACCGTAGGCTTCCTAATCTGGGGTTACGATGGAGACGACACGTACTACGCCAGCAAATGGTTCTGGGATTACTCATCCATAACAACGCCTGATGATGAAACTGTTTACGCAGGCATCGAATACTTGCAACATGAAAACCGCGGCGTCACAGACATTATCCTAAAAATAGACTACACCACATGTGAACCTACGGTAGACATTGGTGAAAGAGCAGGCATCGTCAGCGACAAAGACCAAGAAGACCCGTAAACCTCAACTCTCCCTTCTTTATTTTTTCCCATTTTTTTTGTTACAATCAACGAGTTAACTTTAACACAAAATCCAACAACGATTTCTTCAAGTTTACAAAAACGTTCTAATACTTCCAACTACACTTGCATAACGAACCAAAAATGGATGAAACACCCGAAGAAATCGCTGTAAACATTGAAGAACTGGAACAAGTGTACAGCATAGTTAACTCCGAATTTGTGGTGGAAGAACACTTCATCGAACGCGGGATTCCCACTTTCCACATAAAAGAACCACAGAATCTGAAGCAAGCGTTTCTGAAACTCGTCAAAAAATTAGATCCAACCGGGTTCATACCGGTGCTCCGAGAAAAAAACGGAGAAACTGTGATACGGGTGGTTTCCAAGCCTCCAGTGAAGCCGAGCAGACCAATTATTAACGTGATACTGTTCTTGGCGACGATAGGAACCACTTTTCTCACCGGATATTTCCTTTCCCTCGGACTTGTGGAGGATGGTTACATGTCTAACCCTTTGATAGGGGGCGCAACATTCACTGTAGCTATTATGGCAATACTCGGATGTCATGAAATGGGGCATAAATTCGCCGCCGACCAGCATAGCGTAGAAGCCACTTTTCCCTACTTTATTCCTGGACCTCCACCGCAGATGGGAGGGTTTGGCACGTTCGGAGCTGTAATTCAACAGAAATCTCTTGCCCCAAACAAAGATGCCTTGTTCGATATAGGT